>CADAHK010000079.1 GCA_902787725.1 uncultured Eubacteriales bacterium
TCCGACGGCGCCCATGAGGTCATTTCGGTAGATTTCCGCTCCGGCAGCGGTCAGGCGTTCGATGGCCTCGGGCGTCGGATGACCGTACATGTTGTTCTTGCCGACCTGAATGACGGCAAAAGCAGGACGCACTGCGGCGAGAAACCCCTCGGTCGAGCTGGTTTTGCTTCCGTGGTGTCCTACTTTAAGAATATCGGCTTTTAATCCAGAACGTGCGGTCCTTGACAACTCCGTTTCTCCCTCTTCGCCCATGTCACCGGTTATCAGGACTGATGAAGAGCCGCCATTGCCGGAAAATGTAACCTTGAATACTAGGCTCAGAAGGTTTTCATCTGTTTCGTCAGCTATCACCCCGCTGTATTCGGACAAAGATCTGCGCTTCGGGTGAATAACTTCAACATCAACAGAATTTGAATTATGTACACCATCTAAATCCACCATGTCCCCGGCTGCAAGGTACCCGATTCTATCTTCGGCGAGCCCTGTTTCCTCTATTATCTGCGCATATGCCTTTGTAGTGATCTGTATGCAGGTGCGTGACAAAAGCAGCGTCAACATGAGAAACTCCGTTTTTCAGCAGATACTCCCGCAGGACCTTCTTTCCAACATTGTAGTCCGCACTTCCTCCGCCGTCGAAGAGATAACACCGCTGGCGGCTAAGCAGCCCCGCATCCGCTCTGATGCATACGCAGTCCCCCTGCCCTACATCCACAAACGTCAGGTCGCATCCTCTGAATCCGTCAGATGCAAAGGCTGTAAACACTGTACTCATGGCTGCTATTACCAGGAGCATCATGACCACATGCCTGCCTTTGCTTGATGCCCTTATGAGACGGAGTCTCCCTTCCTCTGTGGCGAACATCAGGAGACACAGATAGTATCCGGCCATCGCCCAAAGCGGCGGGCTGGCAAACTGGAAAGTCGTAATTACGTCCGTTTGAGTTACCTCATTGAGCCTTACCAGCACCTCGCACATCGGTTTCAGAAGCCCCGCGGACATATCAAACGCTGACATATCAACTGCGCTCAGGGCCATTGACACAAGCGCAGCAGGTACTATAATGCCCGCCAGGGCGACGACAGGAACATTTATTATGACGGCCAGTACAGACATATAGTTGAAACTGTAGAGCATGAATGGTCCGAGCCCGATCTGAACAGCAGCGCTGGCGAGAAAAATGCCTGAATAGAACCTCTTAAGATACGGCAGCACAAGAGTAAGCGACAAAACGGCAAGAAACGACATCTGAAAACCCGAATTAAAGACCATATACGGATTGTGAAGAATTACCGCCGTGAACACAAGAAATGCCGCATTCGCAAGATCGTATCTCCGGCACCTGATTCCAGCCGTTATGTGAAGCAGCACCATGAATACTGCTCTTGTTACAGACGGGGAAAAGCCGGCTGCAGCGGCGTAGAGCACGAAGAAGACCGTATTGAAGAGCAGAAATGCCCAGCCTCTCCTCCACCTCCAGAGTTTCAGGATAAATCCGTAGATAATGCCTATGTGCAGGCCGCTGACAGCCAGAATGTGCGCCGTACCGTTTTTGCGGAAAGAATCCAGGACATCTTCGTCCAGACTGCCTTTGTCCCCGAACATAAGAGCACGTATCAGCGAGCCTGTTCCCTCGTCAGTTTCAGCGGTCAGTCTGGAGATGAAATCTTCTCTTACCGTGTATACCCTGTTTCTGATAAATGACCGGGGCGCTTCGGTAAAAGGCTGGACCGGCAGAACGGCGACGCTGTCGCACCTCATGGTTTTTATAACGCCAATCGACCTCAGATAAAGAGCATAATCGAAACAGTTTGGATTGCGCCTGCCCTCCGGATCCTGAAGCTTTCCGCTTATTTCCGCGACGCGTCCCTCTTCTGCTTCGCCTTCGATCGGACAGTTTTCGTAGCTTTTGCATATGATTCTGCCGTATTCCGTCCGGACAGTCATCTGAAGATACGGATCGCCGGAACCGGCAATCTTAGTCTCGCAGTCGATTATCTCGCCGCGCAGGTCGGCCTCCTGCCGCGATTCGGCGATTCGGTCAAGCCCGGCGCAATTCTTCGCGAAAGTCAATTCGTCATGCCAGAAAGCCGCAATTCCAAGGGAATACGATATGAGCAGGACGATAGCCGCGGTGCGTTTTCCGTCTGACGCGCCGGAGCATGCAAAGGCAGACGCGCCTGCCGCCAGAACCAAAACAGCCGCAGCCATGCCCGCGTAATAAGATAATATGACAGCTGCCGCGCACCCAAAGGCGGCGAAAAGCATGGGTCTTCTCAGCATTTCTCCAACCCCTTCCCTGCCCCACAATCAAACTATCATATCGAATTGTCATTTTCAAGCATTAATGTATATTATTTCCATTATCTTTTTTCATGGTTTTTTCACAAACAATGCCCTTCCTATGATATAATTCTTGTATATGTTTAATCGAAATTCGGGGGATAGAATATTGACTAACAAATATGACGAAACACACGACGATTTCTTCGATAAATTCGATGAAATAGTCGAAAAGGAATCAAGCAAGATTTCTGAAACTGACACTTACAGTGCTGACGCTGCCGACGCGGAGTATTCATATGGCTCGGCATCCAGCTTCAGATCAGATTCTGGAGACGGCGAACCTGCTGCGGGCGACGCTAAAAAAGCCGAGAAAGCCACAAAGAAGGCTGACAGAAAAGCCAGAGCAGAGAAGGCAAAAGCCGACCGCAAATCCAGAAGCGCCAAGAAAAAGTCTTTGAAGGCAAAAGCTGATAAGCCCGCCGCATCGAAGTCAGGCAAATCTTCAAAGAAAGCCGGCGTAAAGGCAAGGGCTGTCGCCGCTTCTTCAAAATTCGGCGGAAGCGCTTCAGGCAAAACAGCTCGCAAACCAATCAAAAAGGATTCTCCTGGATCCGCTCTGCTGAAAACAATAATAGCTGTGATTCTCATGGCGGTCTTTGCTGTGGGCATCTATGTTGGTTTTATATTCCTCAAGGCCCCTATCATAAATACTGACGACATCTATTCACAGATCAGCCAGCGTTCATTGATGTACGATACAGACGGAAACGAAATCGAGAGTCTGTACTTCTCGGATGGAAACAGAACTGTAATCAAATACAAAGATATTCCTGAGAACATGGTCAATGCGGTAATCGCCATAGAGGACCACTCATTCTGGAAGCACAACGGATTTAACTTCATCCGTATGATAGGAGCCGTCAAGGAGAGTCTCTTCGGCGGCGGCGAAGTTGCCGGTACATCGACTGTAACCCAGCAGTTAGCCAGAAACGTTTACCTTGCCGAAATCAAGAGTCAGCGTTCCCTCTCGCGTAAACTGACGGAGATGTACTGCACCATTGTGCTCGAGAAGGATCTCTCCAAGGAGCAGATCATGGAGGCTTACCTGAACACCATATATCTGGGATTCAACTCCTATGGTGTTGAGGCTGCGGCCGAATCATATTTCTCGAAGAACGCCAGCGAACTCACACTTGAGCAGTGCGCCGCTCTCGCGGCTCTGCCTCAGTCGCCTGACGTATATGCGCTGGTATATTCAGACTACTACAACACGCAGACTTCCCTTCCGAAGATCAAAAAGACTTCAGCTGTTACCTACCTCTACAATGGTGACATGACGAAGGACAGAAGAGAATACATCCTGAACAACATGTGTTCAAGCGGAAACAT
This sequence comes from uncultured Eubacteriales bacterium, assembly GCA_902787725.1. Classification (GTDB taxonomy): domain Bacteria; phylum Bacillota; class Clostridia; order Peptostreptococcales; family Anaerovoracaceae; genus Lentihominibacter. The sequence goes on from CADAHK010000079.1 coordinate 3,674, forward strand.
CACCGAGCAGGAGCGCGACGAAGCGCTTGCAAAGGACATCAGGGATGAGATCAAAATCGGAACAGTAGCTGACGCCAGCAAAACATCATACTTCACCGACTATGCTCTGGAGATGCTCATCGATGACATCATGGAAGAATACGGCATCTCAGAGAGCGACGCCGAAAACATGGTATACACAAAGGGTCTTCAGATTTACACTTCCATGGATTCAAATATCCAGAAGATCATGGAAGAGGAATTCGAAGATGACAGCAACTTCACTTCCATCGCATACACCAGGACAAATGCTGACGGAAACCTGATCAGCGAGGACGGTGTTGTTCTGGCTTACGCATATTCGAACTACTTCGATGATAACGACAACTTTGTTCTTGAAAATGACGAATACAACAAGAATTCCGACGGAAGCATGACTCTTGTCAGGAACAAGAGACTGAACTTCTACGAGACCTCTTCTTCAGTGGGAACTGACATCAGTGTTGAATTCAAGAGCCTGTTCAAGAAAGAGAATGACGGCAAGTTCTACTTCATCGAAAACGGTGCCCTGTCCATACCTGCGGAATACAAGTCACTGGACGGAAACGGCAACTGCGTCATCTCTGCACAGTTCTTCAACGACTTCCCTGACTTCTTCAAGAAGTCCGAAGATGGGCTGAAGGTTACTGATGATTACTATACTCTTAAGCAGAAGATACGCCAGCCTCAGGCTGCAGCTGTAATAATCGAGAACAAGACCGGTGAAGTCAAAGGCATGATGGGCGGACGCGGAGCTACAGGAAAGCAGCTCTACAACAGAGCCGTTAATCCTCGTCAGCCTGGATCCTCAATCAAGCCTATAGCTGTATACGGACCGGCGATCCAGATGAGTTACGAGTACTCGCAGGATGGCAAGAAGCTGAGTCTCGACACAAGCGAAGGCTCCGACTGGGGTAAATATGTAACCGCTGGAAGCGTCATCAACGATTCCATGACTAAGGATGGAAACGGCAGAGTATGGCCTAAGAACGACGACCACCGTTACCATGGCCCTGTCACTGTAAGAGAGGCTCTCCAGCAGTCGCTGAACGTCTGCTCCTACAAGATATTCCAGCAGATCGACCGCAACGTCGGCGCTGAGTACTGTCTCGACATGCTCAAGAAAAACGGCATCACTACTCTCGATGACAAAAACGACCTCAACCCTGCCGCTATCTCACTCGGCGGTCTGACCCACGGTCTCTCCCCTCTCGAGGAAGCAGCGGCGTATGAGACATTCGTTAACGGCGGCGTCTACAAGACTCCGATATTCTACACCAAGGTTCTCGACTCCAACGGCAACATCCTGTTCGAGAAGCAGGCAGAGGAAACTCAGGTCTACGACCCTGGCGTAGCGTTCATAATGACCGACGTGCTCAACACAGTAGTTACCAGAGGTATAGGCCGCAACGCTTCAATAAGCTCACAGCCTTCCGGAGGTAAGACAGGAACAACAAGTAACATGTATGATATCTGGTTCTCCGGATTCACACCTTACTACTCAATGTCCCTGTGGATGGGCAACGACATAAACATGTCAGTTTCCAACTACTCCTACAAGGCAGCAGGATTCTGGGCGGCAATCATGCAGCGCTGCTGTGAGGACCTGCCTCGCGCATCATTCTCAGAGATGCCGTCAAATGTAACAAGAGTCGGCGGAGAATACTATACTGAAGGAACCTACTCTAAAGTAGTCAAGAAGAAGACCAAGTCAAAGACGAAGGAAGAAAAAACCGAATCCACGACTGCAGCACCTACTGCGGCACCTACCGCTGCGCCTACAACTACAGCAGCACCTGCGCCTGCACCGCCACCTACGCCTGATCCAGGCGGCGGTGGCGGCTCCGGCGGCGATGATTCCGGCGGCGGTGGCGGCGGTGATGATTCCGGCGGTGGCGGCGGTGAAACACCTACCCCATAAGACTATATAAAGACTATGATCATATTAGCTTCAGCGTCCCCGAGACGCATAGAAATGTTACAGAATGCCGGCTATGACCCTGTGGTCAGGCCGGCATCAATAATAGAAAACCTGCCCTTCGACATGAAGCCTGAGACAGCGACGATGTATCTGGCCATGAAGAAGGCTTTTGCTGTTGCCGATGAAATCACTCCTCTCGCTGAGGACGGGCTTACGGTGCACAATCCCGTACGGTTCCCGGTTAACGGAGACCAGCCTCTTTCAGGTGAGGATATCAAGATAATCGCCGCTGACACGGTTGTTGTGCACGACGGACGCATAATCAGCAAGCCTAAGGACGAAAACGACGCATATCGCATTCTGAGCGCTCTCAGAGGCACTTCACATCACGTCGTTACCGGCTGCTGTGTCTGCAGTGTCTCCTACTACGGTCAGATGACCCTGGATAAGGCCGGTCAGTACGAAATGAGAGACGGCAAAAGGCAGGCTCAGTGTTTTTACGAGGACACTGAAGTATTCTTCAAAACGTATTCCAACGAAGAACTGCGCGCCTACGTGCAGACCAAAGAGCCTTACGACAAGGCCGGCGGATACGCCATACAGGGCTCCTTCGAGAAGTACATCGACCACATTGAAGGCGATTTCGACAACGTGGTGGGTCTTCCGCTAACAAAGCT
>CADAHK010000080.1 GCA_902787725.1 uncultured Eubacteriales bacterium
TCGCTTGTCGTAGGACTGGCCTCGTGTGTGCTGTTCTGCAACCAGACGATCGCGACTCTCATGTGCAACGACCTGCTCACAAAGCCGTATCTGGAAACAGGCGGCAACAGACAGGAGCTGGCCATAGACATAGAGAATTCCACGATTATAATAGTGGGACTCGTTCCATGGGCAATTGCCTGTTCGGTGCCGCTGACATTTTTCGGCGCGAGCAACGGCGCGCTCATCTGGGCGTTCTATCTTTATCTCGTTCCGATTTGCTATCTGTTTACGAAGAGGCGCTGGTTTGCTGATAAAGCTCACGGCGCAGAAGACCCATCCGGTCAGTAAGCTCGCGCAGGTGGTAGTTGTTGCCGTAGACCATCGCGGCGAATCTGTCCAGATAATCCCTGTACCCGTCAGTGACATCAGCTTTAAGCTGCGCGATCAGGCGCAGCAGATTTCTGCTTGATCCCGCAGGCACTTCCTTTACAGGCACATAGGCGATTTTTATATCGCCTGTTTCCGTGTTGAAAAAGACCGTGTCGGTGCTCAGGGATATCTTAGCCGGCGTTATAAAGTATTCGATTGCGCTTGAGAGAATTATTAGAACGCGCTCCAGGATGAACAGGGCGTCTTCAGTCTTGTCCACACGGTATCTGCTGAGAGGCACGAAGCCTTTGCAGTCGTAGTATGCGACGTGCTGCGAATTGCCGCTTACAAAAATCATCGGCAGCAGATGGGCGCACTCGCCCGACGAGAGCATGACTCTCTCAAAATCCAGGATTGAATCCTCTCTGAAACACATTCTGTATTCGTTGTTTTCCCACATGTCATTTCCTTTCTTTTCTGAATCAGCCCCCGCACTTGCTGCAGGGCGTATAACCTTTTTCCTCGGCTTCACCTCTGTCTACGACTATGGTGTGCCTTTTTATTGAGCGGCAGCTGCCTCGGTGGTAGCAGGTATCGTCACCGTAAAAACAGAAGACGATGCTTCCCAAAGGCAGGCTGCCTGAGCCGCACATTCCGCAGGCTGAGTACTGACGTTTCAGCGTATTAGTCAGTATGCAGCTGTGTACCGTAGCCTTGACGTAGGTGCAGCTTTCCTGGTGATATTTAGTTCCGCTCTGTGGAAAGATCCAGACCTCGCTGGAATCCTTCGTCTGCTCCAGTCCCTCAGCGCCCAGGGAAGGGCGGTTGTATTTAAGACCGGTGAAATCCCGGTATTTGATCAGGGCGTCGTAGTCAAAGGTGCGCCCGAAGCTTAAGGGCAGGGCGAGATCCACATCGGCTCTCAGCCGGAATGAATTCAGATCCGTGTGGTTTCCGTCGGAATATGAATACATCCTGTTTGTCATGCTAAGATTCACATCCTGCCCGAAATCTTCCGCGTCGCGCCTGAGCCTCACGCTCATTGCCATCTTTGACAGATCGAGTCCCGAGCTCTGAGCGTAGGAGCATTCGCGGAATGCCGCGTTCATGCTGTTTTCCCAGGCGGAGTCAGCCTCGATAAAATAACCGAGAGTAATTACCGCGAGCATCACGAGAGGCAGACATATAGCGGCTTCTATCGTGTAAACCCCTTTTTTGTTTCCCATCATTCTGAATTGCATGTGACCAATCATAACTTTTCTGTCCGCTCATACGTTTCAGTAGATCCTGTCGTAGGACAGCTTCCTGCCGTATACGTCTGCGTCAACTGATACTCCTGTTGCGCACTCCTGAACGAGGAACTTTTCATCGTAGTTTTTTCGCATGTTGATCTGTATGAGATCGAGTATGCGCGCAGTCAAAATATTATCTTCCTTTACGTACAGGAGAATGCGCAGATAATCACCGTATGTCCGGCCCGTATTCACACTTGGGTGAATGCAGCCGTCTTCTCCGCTGTAGCCTTCGAGTATGGAATCGAGGTCTATGGCCCAGCTGGCGTCCGTTTTGATAATGGGAACCTTGCGTCCCTTGTGCAAAAGCTTCACATCGTTAACAGCTTCCGCCGCAGCCCACGAAGCAGCGATCGCAGCCTGTGTCAGTACGCCTATGGGTCCGGGAGTAAGAACTTCCGCAGCCGCGACTATTGCCTCGACCTTCTTAGGGTCCGAGTAAATGTGACTGAGGTTCAGTCCTGTCCTTATGGCCTCGAGAGCAAGGTCAACACGCTGCTTGTTCTTTTCATCTGAAAGCTGACCGCAGATAATGTACTCGACCTCGCCGCTGAAAAAGTGGTCCGCGGCGTTCACGTGATCCGCGCGGTTGAATTTCTGAAGTATGTATTCATCCATTAGAAACTTATTAGTGCCTGTTCTGAATATGGCCTCAGGATTCGTGAGCTTTTCGCCGAGGCCCCTGGCTTCGGTTATTATGTCCGCATCAGGCCATGAGCGAGAGGGGAGACTCGTTATCGTCGGTCCGTGCCGCAGAGTCCGGTCAGCCGAGCCGCCCGATGATTCGCTTCCGCCTGGTCCGCCCGATGATTCGCGTCCACCTGCTCCGCCAGATGATTCACTTCCGCCTGAATCGCCCGACACGGCGTCCCGTATCAGTCCTGCGCCGCCTGTCGACTTCATGTAATCAAGAATCTGCTTGCGTACAGGATCCGTACTGACCGTGCTGAAGCGGCCGGCGGATGCTTTTGCGTTGAAGCCGGTGTAGTCCCTGAGACTTCGCGACAGCTGCGGGTCCGTTCCCTGAAGAAGGAACAGGCCGTAATCCCGTTGAACGTAGTAGTCGTATTCAGAGAGAAGCGAAACGGCGGCAAGATTCAGCGACCCGTCGGCGATGCTTATGCGCGCCTGATTTCTCCCTGCAAAGACAAGGGTGAGCGTGATTGTCATGAGCGACGCCAGTATTACCGCCAGAAACACAGCGCTGCTCCCGCGCTTCTGATGAATAAATGTTGATTCAATCCGCATGTTAATTATCTTCTCCTCCAACAATCTGTCTGATCCTCAGCATGCTTACCGGATCGAGGACCCGCATCTCGCCGGTGAGATGCCGCCTGCCGAGCTTCGAAAGAAGGCCGCGTGAAACCATGGCAACGTCGGCGGAACCGCTGACGCGCTTAGCCGGAGCCACGCCCGATGAAGTAATGCTCCCGTCCCAAAGATCGCCGGACGACAATACGTGCCCATCATCTGAATACGCGGTGCACTTTTCGGAAATCTGACCTGCCTCGCAGCGAAGGGCCATGTGCATGCGGCACTCCGAAAGAGATGACTCGTAAAAGAACATGATGATCAGCACAGTCGTGATCACAGCCATGATGACGAAGGGTAGCACGACCGCGGCTTCTGCGATGTAGCTGCCGCGCCGGCTGCGCACAGCAATATCACCGCGCCGGCTTAGAAGTCGTTTAGACCTTCGAAAACCCTGTTCACGAAATCCGTGATCTGCGTTCTGAAAATGAGCCCGAGGGCGACGGCTATGGCGACCATTATGGCGACCTGCACAAGCTCCATGCCGGAGCGCTCCCTGAAGGCTAAAGGAATGGCCGTAAGCCGGCCCAGAAAGAATCTTCCCATCTCAATACCTCCTGTCAAATAGATTATCCCCCTGAACATGTGTAATAGAATCCCCGTTTCTGTATGGGTGATTATAACATAAATAGCAATAAATAACAACTAACACTCACAAAAAAACAATATTAAGTTTCAAGCAAAAGCAACAGGTATGTTATAATCACTCCATACTGACAGAAAGACAGAGATACAGCAAGATGAGTAAAACAGCAAGCATTATAATAACTGCCGTGGTTGCTTTTGCATTGGCGTTCACCATATTCCCGGTGACCGACGTAAATGCTTCTAACCGCAATACCGAACCGACGCTCCCGGCCTCGCAGATGGTAAAGGCCAACGGTAATGGTGATCAGTCAGGAAATGACGGTGACCAACTGGATAACGGCGGACTGCCGGATAGTGGCGGTCAGCCGAGCCAGGGCGGAGATGCCGATAGCTCCAGCTCAAGCTCAAGCGCTTCTGATGTTGACGGAACAGACGATGAGACGACAACGACTGAAGAGATCACTACCACGACCACGACAGCTCCTACGAGAGCGACAACAATCGTAAACACCGCAGGCAAAGGATGGAGTACGCCAAAGGGCAAGAAATACGCCTCGATGACTTTGTGCTGCAATACCGACGGATCTTTCTTCAATCTCACAGCGCAGGCCGGACAGAAGCTGTACGGATACGACACACTCCAGGGTGCGAGCGCGGGAAAAGGATACGGATACTTCACACTGTACAACAGGAAGAACAATCATGTTGTGTTCGTCAAAGTACTTCTCAGAGAGATGAGGGTCGTTAAAGTGTCAGCGCCTCTGCCGACGAACCACTCCAACGAGATCACTTACAACGGCAGGAACAACACGATAGTTGTTGCGAACAGCACGCCGACACCAAAGAGGCTGACTGTCATCAACGCCGACACCCTTAAGATCATGTACCACAAGGATCTGAAGATCACAGGCAAGGTGCGCGGCATGTCAAAGAAACAGCGCAAAAGATTCAAGGGCGTAGGAGCGATCGCGTACAATGAAAAGCACAACAACTACATTTGCCTGACGAGAAAATACCACGAGCTTCTTTTCCTCGACGCCAACTTCAGACCTTACAAGAAGATAAAACAGAAGAAGAGAATTTCAAGCATGCTGTATCAGGGCATGGACAGCTACAGAGACTGCATCTTTGTATGCCAGAGCTTCAAGGGAAAGAAGAAGTACAACATTTTCACTGTCTACAACATGAAGGGTAAATATCTGGCGCGGTTCACCATTCCTCTCGGCAGCCCGGCAAGAGAACTCGAAACAGTTTTCCATGACGGCAACCAGTTCTACGCGGGATTCTATTCATGCTACGGCGCGAGGGCAGACCAGCAGAATCTGGGAATCAAGAGACTAAACAGCATTTACAGGATCAACAATCTGTAGGGGAGCAGCGAAAACTGCCGCAAAAGCAAGGGAACTTTAGCGATTTAGCCGAATAACGTGAAAAATCGTTAATATATTGCAAATTCAATGTAAAGTTTGTTATAATCGTAGCGGTGTATCAGGACGCCCACGTTCTGACATCCGCTATTATTATGTTTTTTGGAGGTATTATATTATGGGTGCTATTGACAGTGTTGTATTAGCAATAAGCAACATTCTTTACCAGCCATGGTGCGTTCCGCTCATTCTTATCGGCGGCGCAATTTACCTGACATTCAGATGCGGATTTTTGCAGATTGGAATGTTCAGGGAGGCATGCAAAGTAATCATGGAAAAACCGCATGAAGGCGGCGTATCCTCATTCGGCGCTCTGATGGTATCGACCGCGTCAAGAGTAGGTACAGGAAACATCATCGGTGTTTCCACCGCAATCGTATGCGGAGGTCCGGGAGCAATCTTCTGGATGTGGATTACAGCGTTCTTCGGAGGCGCTTCAGCATTTGTAGAGTCCACGCTGGCTCAGATCTACAAGAGGAAAGATGACGACGGAACTTTCAAGGGAGGACCTGCGTTCTACATGAGAGACGCTCTCGGCCAGAAGTGGCTCGGCGTAATATTCTCGATCTTCATCATCTTCACTTACATGATTGGTTACAACATGCTGGCTGCTTACAACCTGCAGTCAACATTCGCGGTGTTCGATTTCTACAATGAGACTTCAACGCCTGCCATCATCGGACTGATTCTGATGATTCTCTTCGGCGTAATCGTATTCGGCGGTGCAAAGAGACTGATCAACGTTACTGAAGTACTCGTACCTGTCATGGGTGTTATGTACATCATCGTAGCGATCATCGTTTTGATCATGAACATCGGCAATATCGGTCACATGTTTGGAATGATCTTCTCAAGCGCGTTTGACTTCGAAGCGATCTTCGGAGGATTCGCGGGATCATGTATCATGTACGGTGTTAAGAGAGGCCTGTACTCCAATGAAGCTGGTATGGGTTCCGCTCCAAATGCTGCGGCAAGAGC
>CADAHK010000081.1 GCA_902787725.1 uncultured Eubacteriales bacterium
GGTTTTCTGGCCATGGGACTGGAGGCCATCAACGCCGGGGCGAATACCTTCGCCTTTTTTACGCGCAACCCTAGAGGCGGCAAGGCAAAGGCAATAGATCCGGACGATGCGTCCGCTCTCCGCGGTCTGCTTGCCGGTAACAACTTCGGCAAGCTGGTCGCCCACGCGCCTTACACTCTTAATCCGTGCAGCGATAAACCGAACGTGCGCGAATTCGCACGCGTTTGCATGGAGGATGATTTGAAACGCATGGAATATCTCCCGGAAAACTATTACAACTTCCATCCGGGAAGCCATGTCGGTCAGGGCACTGAAGCCGGCATCGAAATGATTACCGCCCTTCTGAATGACATACTCTCTCAGGAACAGACTACCACTGTTCTTCTTGAGACCATGTCGGGCAAAGGCTCCGAAGTGGGCGGCAGGTTTGAAGAGCTGGCGGCCATCATCGACGGCGTCAAACTCAAAGACAAGATCGGCGTCTGCATGGACTCGTGCCACGTAAGCGACGCCGGCTACGACATAATAAACGATCTTGACGGGGTTCTGGATGAGTTCGACCGCGTCGTCGGACTTGACCGTCTTAAGGCTCTGCATATTAATGACAGCAAGAACCCGCCCGGCTCTCACAAGGACCGCCACGCCTGCATCGGCGAGGGCGAACTGGGGCTCGACGTCATAGGCCGCTTCATAAACCATCCGAAGTTGGCCGGCCTGCCGTGCATACTGGAAACCCCGAATGAATTCGAAGGATACAAAAGAGAAATACAAATGCTCCGCGAGTGGAAATAATCAGACTGAACAACCGCATGTTAAAGGGCGCCTGACCGGCGCCCTTTTGTATTGCTTTTGCTTATTGCCTTTGCATGATCTTATGCCATGATGAATCCGAATACGGCATAGAATATGAAAGAAATAATTGCTGAGATGATACCGTAAGGCATCTGAGTGAACGCGTGTCTGAAGTTGTCGCATCCGCAGGCAGCAGAGGTAAGTACTGTTGCGTCTGAGTAGAAGCAGATGTGCGAGCCGAATACGCCGGCTGAGATGCAGGCTCCTACCGCCAGAGGCATGTCTACTCCGATGTTCATTGCCAGAGGAATGATGATCGGCAGAGCGATGATGTACATTCCCCAGTTGGTGCCGGTGATGAACTCTGTGCAGGCCAGTACCAGGAAGATGATCATCGGTGCTGTCGCCGGAGTCATGACGTTTGTCGCGGACTCGATACACCACTTGGTGAATCCGATCTGCTCGTTCATGTCAGCAAATACGAACGCCATTACCATCAGCATCAACGGCAGAATCATGTTCTGGATACCCTTGATGATGATATCCCAGAATTCGGCTGCCGACATGATGTTCTGCGCCATGTACATTACGAACATTACAACCAGTGTCGCGAGTACGCCCATCTCCATGTCCGTATCGAAGAGAATCGTGAAGCCGACGAGGCAGATGATCGGAACGAAGAAGTTGAACATGCGCGGCTTTTCAGGGATGTTCATATCGTCGCCGTGGTCGCTTGCCAGGATGGAAATCTTCTCTGATCCCGGAGGAGCGAGAGGACCGCCGTCCGCAACTCTCTGATACGCTTTCTTCATGCCGAAGATCTTAGGTACTACGCCTACGATTACGAGCGGAACGATAAGTGCAGCAATCCACGCGTAGAAGTTGTACGGTATTGTTTTGACGAACATTTCGATTTCGCTCGCGTCGCCTACCTGCCATCCGTTCTTGACGAGAATTCTTCCGCAGAATACGGACCAGGTGGTGATTGGAACCAGAACGCAAAGAGGCGCTGCTGTTGAGTCGCAGACATAGGCAAGCATTTCTCTAGGTGTCTTGTGCTTGTCTGTCAGGCTCGCCATGCAGGAACCTACTGTCATGGAGTTGAGATAGTCATCGATAAATATAACTATTCCCAGAATCCACGTCCATATCAAAGCAGGCTTTTCGGATTTTGCTCTCTTTGAAGCCCACTGTCCGAAGGCGTACGCGCCGCCGGATCTCTCAATAAGAGAAATGATGCCGCCCATGAGTCCGCAGACGATAATCAGCCATGCTATGTCTTCAGACATCATCGTTGCAAGGAGCGAGTCACTGAATGCCTGTAGCGTGTTCGAGCCGCTCTCGCCTACCATTATAAATCCTACTACGGCTCCTATCGTCAGCGCTTCGATGATTCTCTTCGTTACGAAGATGTAGATGATCATCAGGAGCGCCGGAATCGTACAGAGTACGCCGAACTGCGCAGGATCGTCAGGCAGGAAGATCTTGAGTATGAATGTCGCTACGATTATTATCGCGGCGGCAAGCAGGGACTTTCTGGCGTTAAACGTCGCTATCTCTTTGGAGATAATCTCGCTTTGTTCTTTTAACGACATATGATACCTCCTTCCATAAAATAAAATGAAGCATAATGATTTCGTATAAAATTATACTTCATTCCTTTAAATTGTTCAACAGATAACGGGGCGGCTCCGCCTAGCCTAACCGGTTAGGTCTTATTATGATTTTTCATAGGTCCAAAGACCTATGGTTTTTCCTCAAAAGACCTATTATTTCCCCTTAATCTTCGAATAGTTAGGTCTTTTCCCAGGTTTTCATAGGTCCAAAGACCTACGGGTTTTATTCAGAAGACCTAAAACTTAAAACTGGCGATTTCAGCAATAAAAACCCCGACAGGATCTATCTGTCGGGGTCAGCTTCAAACATGTCTTAGAGCCAAGTTCTGCGGGTCGCCTATTCAGCAGGCTCCTCCGCAGCTTCATCCGCAGCTGGCTCCTCCGCAGCAGCTGGCTCAGTCGCAGGCTCATCCGCAGCTGGCTCGGCCGCCGAGACCGCATCTTCTTCGTCCTGCGTTGCCTCTTCTGCCTCCTGACGCGCGCCGGCGAATTCCTCCAGCGACATCTGACCTACCACGCCGTCCGCGAATACCGGCGGCTCTTCGGCTTCAAAGATTACGCCTTCAAGGTCCTCGATTTTAGGCAGATCCTTCAGCGACTCGAATTCGAACTGCTTGAGAAACTCGTTTGTGGTGCCGTACAGGTTAGGTCTTCCGACTGACTCCGCCCGGCCGACTATGGTCACGAGGTTCTTCGCCATGAGTCCTTCAAGCACTCTGTCGCATCTGATTCCCCTGACGGCTTCGATCTCACCCTTGGTTACAGGCTGCTTGTAAGCAACAATCGCCAGAGTCTCGAGAGCGGACTGGGACAGCCTCCTGCGCCTTACAGGGGTGCAGAGTCTTTCGATGTATCCCAGGTTCTCCTTTCTGGTCACGAACTGGAAACTCTTGTTGACCTCGCGTATGACGATGCCGCGCCCTTCCTGTTCGTACTCATCCTGAAGCTCCTTGCAGGCTTCGTATATTTCCTTTTTATTTACATTGAATATGTCCGCAATATCCTTTATGGCAAGGGGCTCGCCCCACACGAACATCATTGATTCAATTGCTGACTTTATAGTCTTATTCGCCATCTGCAGCTACCTCTTCTACTGTATTTTCAGCCTCATCCGGAACCTCTTCCATAAGATGCTCCGTCGCGTAAACTTCTATGTCTCCGAACAGCCTCTTCTGTTCAGCGTCCAGCCGCCGCTCCTTCATCATCTCGAGCACAGATGAAAAAGTCACGGATATATCGTACTTACTGCCCTTGTCCTGAACAAGCTCGTTGAAATTGGCCCGCTGTCCCATTGGAAGCTCGCTGAAGAAATTGCGGATTCCCGCGATTCTGGCTTCCGTAGTTATCCTCTGCTTCTCAGTACGGATGTGGTGGGCTCTGATCTCCTCCAGCTTCTTCTTTCTCTCAAGGAACTCCTCAAAGGCTGCCCGGAACTTCGCCTCATCAAGTATGAGATATTCGTCCGGCTCTCCGATGAACTCGGTCAGATCCTCCTGAGGCTTCTCAAGAGACGCGGCAGCGTATTCACGCCGCTCCTCCAGCATCTCTGAGGCGGCCTTGTACTTCTTGTACTCTGCCAGCTTCGCCACCAGCTCTGTGCGGGGATCTTCGTAGACAGTCTCCCCTTCCTCGTCTATGGCCGTCCGAGGCAAAAGCATCTTCGACTTTATCTCCAGAAGCTGTGCCGCGAGCACCATGAACTCAGAAGCCAGATTTATGTCCGCCTCCTGCATCTCCTTTATGTATCCGAGATACTGGGCCGTGATCTCCGAGATCCTTATGTCGTAGATGCTCATCCTGGCGTGCTCGATAAGGTACACCAGCAGATCAAAAGGCCCCTCGAATATTTTGGTCCTTACCCTGTAGCTCATCTGTATTCTTTCTCAACATACGGGCTCGTTGCAACCTTGAGCATTGCGCCGTACTCGAGCCTGAATGTAACAGTATCTCCAACCTTGTACTCACGGTCTGCTTTTGTCATGTCCATCAGAGTGTGGTCTGAGGAACCGCCGAGAATCTCGATTGAAGGGTCGTCAACCCAATTGCCGTCCGCGTCCTGCTTAACAGGAATCATGCCGTCAACCTCAGTATCCTGCTTGCCGATTCCGAGAATCGCTCTCTTTATTATTCCGCGGTCCTCGTATTCAGGCACATTTCCGAATGCGTCCTTGCCGACTTCTCCGATAGGGAGTGACGGCTTCTCCTTGAGCTCTATGATCTGCGCCTCAACAATGAGCGTATCGTGAACCGCTCCCGGCACTGTCTCGCCGTAAGCCGTATCATTACCGAGCAGGAAGCTCTCGCCAAGTCTCAGGCCTGAAATCTTCTCAGGCAGTTCGCCCTTCCAGATCAGATAGATCGAGCTGGAGTTTCCACCTGAAACCATGTCGAGCTTTCTTCCGATCTTCTCCTCGACTCTTTCTGCAAAGGCAGCAAGCACCGACAGATTGTCATTCTTCGGAATTATCGCGCCATAGCATGTAAGGTTTGTTCCCAGCCCGTGCAGCTCCAGATTATCCATGGCTTCCACTGCTTCGACTGTGCTGAATATTTCGTCTTCATTTTTAAAGAACATGCCCTCACGCAGGTCGCCCAGATCGATCATGAGAACGACTTTGTGGACCTTGCCCTGACGGGCCGCCTCTTCATTCAGCGCCTTCAGCGTGCTCATCTCTGAGTTGAAGCTTACATCAGCGTATCTGACTACGTCCTCAATCTCGCAGAGCATAGGAAGGCGGAGCAGAACGGTCAGTTTGCCCTTTGCATTAGCCTTATCGTGGTATTTCTTCAGATTAAGGACTCTGGAGTCCGCCATGTAATCCACTTCCGGATGGTCAATTATCATGTCGCACACCCTGTCATCGGCGCAAACGCCCTTTGTTACGAGCATGAGCGAGCAGCCTCCATCTTCCTTTGTGATCTTCGCGCAGGCGTCGATGTTGGCCTTGAGTTTATCCATGTTTACAATCAGTTTTGGGTACATATCATTATCTCCTGTTTCGTGAAATTAACTGCATTCATTCTATCCTTTATTATAATCCTTGTCAAAGATGACGAGTGCCGTGTCAATATTCTGAAATTGGCAATATAATTCATCAATTTAAAGTATAAACGGCAAATTTGTTGTTTCATTTATATACCAATAGGACTATAATAACTACAGTGGCTTTATATCTATCAAGATATGCCATAGAAGTTATACCGATGCTGTCAATTTAGGACAGCAAAGTAGTTTTCTAACAGTTAGGAGGTCATAATATGACTGAAAGAAACATGGCATTAGCTTTAGAAGAAGCTAAGAGAGTTGTTGGTCTGATTGAAGCAGATTCATTGACTGAAGACGAAAAAGAAGCAATCATGAAAGAATCAATCGCCAACTTCAACGAGAACGTTAACCCAGGTTGGCTCGAATACAGAAAGTCTGTTTCAACAGATGCTGCATTCATTGAATGGGAAGACGAAGGCGATGTATTCAGAGATCTGCACGGAACTGAATTTATCGACTGCCTCGGCGGATTTGGTATCCAAGAAGACTGTAATGGCACAGCTCGACAGATACTCCCTGCATTCACAGGAACTGGTTGACCCACTCAGAGGTTATCTGGCTCACCTGCTGGGACTGATTACTCCGGGCGACCTGCAGTACTGCTTCTTCACAAACGGCGGAGCTGAAGCTGTAGAAATGGCTCTGAAGCTGGCTAGACTGGCAACAGGCGGCAGATGGTACATCTCAACTGTAGGTGCATTCCACGGCAAGTCCATGGGCGCTATCTCAATGGGCGGCAAGGGCGCTTACAGAGAAGACTATATCCCTATGGTACAGCAGGTTCAGCACGTTAAGTTTGGTGACGCTGATGCGGCAAGAGTTGCGATCGAAAACCTGGAAGCTGTTGGCGAAAAGGTTGCAGGACTGATCGTAGAGCCAATTCAGGGCGAAGCTGGCGTAATGATCCCACCTGATGGCTACCTCAAGGCTCTGAGAGAGATCTGCGACGAGCACGGCGTAGCTCTGATCTTCGACGAGATTCAGGTAGGACTTGGACGTACTGGTACAATGTGGAGATGCGACCACGAAGGAGTATGCCCTGACATCATGACTTATGGTAAGGCATCATCCGGTGGACTCGTACCTATCACTGGTATCATTGCTAGACCTTGGACTTATGAGAAGTCAGGCGTTGGCACCGGCTGTGAAGGTAAGATGTTTGAGAATCCATGGATCCTCGGCTCACCTACATTCGGTGGTAACCCTCTCGCTTGCGCAGCATTTATCTCAACAATCAGATACATGCTGGAAAACGACCTGCCTGCACTTTCAGCTGCAAAGGGCAAGAAGTATCTGGATGGACTGCAGAAACTGCACGACAAGTATCCAAAGGTACTGACTACATCCAGAGGCGCTGGAATGCTGATCTGCATGGAATTCCCAACTGACGAAATAGGCCATGAAGTAACAAAGGCTCTGTTCGCTAGAAAAGTAATGACTGCAGGTACTCTGGTTAACGCTCAGACAGTAAGAATCGAGCCACCTCTCGTACAGGCTGACGAGACAATCGACAAGGTTCTGGTTGCACTGGACGAAGCTCTGGCAGAAGTAGGAAAGGCTTACAACCTTCTGTAATTAGAAATTCAGACTATCGGTGTAAACTCTAAAACGGAGAAGACCTCCGCTCTCACGAGCGGAGGTCTTCTTTTTAGTGTATAATATGACAAAAGCGATATTTGTTTTCTGATTATTTCGGAGGTGCGTGAAATGAAGTTATACATTGCGGATGCATTCACAAAGGAAGTTTTCGGGGGCAATCCGGCAGGCGTTGTAATCCTGGACCCGGGCATGGATTTCCCGCCGGACGAAACCATGAGGCAGACTGCTGCTGAACTCAGATATTCTGAGACGGCATTCATCAGGCCTTTGGGTGATGCAGACGCTGACGGCGCCTTTAGCGCGTTTAACGTGCGCTACTTCACTCCGGCAGTCGAGGTGGACCTGTGCGGGCACGCTACTGTTGCCAGTTTCCACTGCCTGCAGCAGGCCGGGCTTGTCAAAGCCGGCACCACAGTGCTGAATAAAACGCTGGCAGGTGATCTTGATATTGTGATTGGTGAAGATTCCATCCTGATGGACATGGCCGCGCCGGAGTACCTGGGAATCATAGATGACGAAGCCACGCTCAGGGAACTGTACGCGATCCTCGGCGTATCTTATGAGGATAACATTCCTGTTCTGGAAGAGCAGTGTCTGGCGAACGGCGGCGACGGAAGCGGCCTGAAACCGGAGATCATTTCAACTGGACTTCCTGACATCATGCTTCCTGTCGCGTCAAGAGACGAGCTCGCAAAGATGGCTCCTGATTTTCCTGCACTGACGGAGTTCACAAGAGACCGCGACGTTCTGAGCATCCACGCGTTCACGCTGGACGGCGGCGCGCACCGGGGTGGCAGCGCCGACGGCGGCCGGGACGATGTGACAGCGTACTGCAGGGACTTCGCTCCGGTCTGTGACATAGACGAAGAAGCCGCGACCGGTACAGCCAACGGCTCCCTGACATATTACCTGCAGAGAAATGAAGTAATCCCATCCGAGACATCGTGCCTCTTTATCCAGGGCGAAGCCATGGGACGTCCGTCAGAGATCCGCTCACTCGCAAATGGCGACGCAATCAAAGTCGGCGGCAGCGCCGCGATACTCGCGGAAGGAGAAATATACATATAATCTGCTAATCGGCATATGATGTAAAAAAAGGGACGACCCGAAAGTGAAGTGGTAAAACAAAAGTAGACACTTCAAAAAGAGCGGTCTCACAAGCAGACATTCGAAAGAGTGTCTGCTTTTTTCTTTGGTAAAATGGAAATGGAGGTGGAAATATGGCCAGACCAAAAGGTGGAAAAAACAAAAGATGGAGCACGGAAGAAAAACTTAGAATCGTTCGGCGTTACTTCGACGAAAGAATTGGTCAAGGGACACTTGCAAAAGAAGAGAATATCAGTGCAGGACAACTGTATAACTGGATCAAAAGATATGCTGAAGGTGGCCCTGAAGCA
>CADAHK010000082.1 GCA_902787725.1 uncultured Eubacteriales bacterium
TTATGATGAAACAAACTGGGATCAGGTATATCGCGCTGTGGCGACCTATGAAGAAGTGGAGAAGGCTTCTGAACAGGTTGTCATCACTCCCAAGCACGGAGAATATGTGATTGACACCAGTCATGAAACTACGCGGATCAAAATGGATACTGAGTACAATATCCTTGACCAGGTGACAGTATCGCCGGAATGGGATGCTGTGACACGTCAGGAAGTAAAAATAAGGGTCAAAGTAGAGTGCATAAATGACTCGACGGACTTCGATACAAGTAATGATTTTGACCCGGTAAACGATACTCTATGCGCTCACAGTGAAGATGGACAAGGACACAAAAGGGCTCAGGCAAAGTATAAAGTAGTATATGAAGCATATGTAGAAGGTGAAGACGGAGATATCTCCCTTGGTACTAAGGAAGAGGAGTTTGTGACCTTTGATGACTCCCTGGTCGGACCGGAATCCACAGGCCTGGACGTCGCCTTTATTAAGAACCTGGAAATCACGGAAATTGTCGACGGCTCTCCCGACATCGTGACAGAGGGGGATTCTGTCGGTGAGTGGGACGCAGAAGATGGTCCCGGATATGACACCGGCCCCCATAACGGAGTTGTCCGTACCTTCGATACGGTGACTTACGATCTGACTTTCCAGAGTGAGACTTATCCCGACGGAGATTACCGCGTCTATAAGAAGGGTCGTGTCGGATTTGAGTTTATGATCCCCGGAACAGACAAAGAGATCATGTTCAATGAGGACAGCATGGCATGGCTCAAGTCAACCGATGCAAACTATAAAATCATCGAGAATGTAGATGCAGATGGTAAGACATGGCAGGTTATGCGCGGAGATTTCATGTGGGAGAGCGCAGATCCGGATGAAACTCCCATCGGTGCCGGCATAAACAGCGTGACAGCTTCATACCGTGTCCTGCAGATGAAGAACGGAGACACAGTACAACCCCGTTTCACTCTGTGGCTGGTGGGAAATGAAGTCCCCGGAAAAGGCGTTGATCCGAGTGATATGACAGCGGATAACTATGAAATGGTATATGGCGCCGATCCTTGTCCCAATGAAAAGCACCAGAAGGCTTCGAATAACGGCGAAGAAGCGGCATCGATCGTTCCGGATCCGATTCTCGTTTCAGCATTTCCGTGGATTGACGCTTATCTTATGGATGGCGGATATGATCAAGTTAGGGACGTATATGACTTTTCAACAGGTAATGAGAATGCCCTGAACAAGGATGCCGGGCAGGTCCTTGGACGTAATGGCTGTTTCGGTGTGACACTTCGTATGCGCCGGCCTGATCCAGGTAAAGGACTGAAGGGAATTGAGTTCCCTGATCCCGAAAAACCGATCACAATTGATGTAACGCTGGATGTTTCATTCGAAGGTGTAACCGCTGATAACCAGACAGTAAAGTATGCGGATATGACAGAAGACTATCAGCCACTGGCATGGGCAGTGGGTAAGAATGTGTATAACCGCGATTTAATTGAGCCATATTCAGAAAGAAAAGTAACTTTTGGGTGGATGACGTCCGGCGTTTACGAGTATTCCGAAAATGCTACATATAAAAGTGCAGGGACCGGACCGGAAGGTGAATGGTCAAGCTCGCAGACCGGGAAGCGTATCAGCCTTGAGGTAAATGGTTTTGACATTGATACGAACCATAATCCCTGGCGTACAATAATGGCAACATCGAACAATCTTTATAATCCCGCTGCTTATTCAAACTTCTGGGAGCATCCTCAGTTAAGCTTTACATGTGCACAGATTTGGGTAGTACAGCCCTTGAATAACAACAAAACAGGCGAGTATATTCTGGATGATCTGGGAATGCAGTCAGGTGATTTTACCTGGACAGTTCAAGATGTCAACCTTCAGTGTACCAGTGTCAGCGGACGGACTGTGAGTGATAAATATGATGACCACGATGCACAGACTAATGTAAAGAATGACAAATTCACAGAAGTATTTCATGTAGATAACCCCGGAACTCTAAACTCTTATATCAGTTATCGTTCGTACAAATCTAGTTCATATAGTCCATTGACGCCCGATTGTATGCCGAATGGTAAAGACTGGACAGTTCAGGGAAGCGGAGTGACTATTGCGTCCTATATTGAGCAATCTGAGAATCCGGAACTGGATAACCGGATGGCAGTTGCAGATGAATTGTTAAAATTCGACGATGAATTTTTCGAGCCTGAAAATACCAGATTTTATGGTGCTGGTCAGATGAGCGAAGCAGCTGATAAAGGCTCGGTAAACATCTATTTTGCGGCAAAGCCGGATGGTTCCGGATGGACGGATGACGAAGAAATGAAATTCACGACGCCGGATGATCTGGTATACTATGCGTCGCTGGAAGCTATGCCTGATGATGTGGTCTGTGTAGGTGTCTTAACAGAATACAGGGCTGTTATCAATCCGGACGCTGCAGGCCAGCTTCGTGCGGGAGTATATGTTGACGGACATTGTAAAACAACTGCAGAATCCAATAATGTTTATATGACGACTCATAGTTCTTATGCATGGAGAGCTTATACAGTCAAGAAAATGGTCGCAGATGATCTCGGTATTGATGTAAGCAGCGTTACTGACGACCAGATCAATGCATATTTTAAAGAGGGCAAGTTCCCCAGCCACTATGCGGGTGACGGAAACTGTGGGGCACGCTATGAAGATGATAACGGTGTGCGGACGAGCGCATATCCGGAAGCAGCCGGTTTGTATAAGCAGTGGAAGCTGCATGATGGATCAGAAAATGGGAGATGGACAAGAATACTCGATTACGTAAAATCCTACTATGATGAGTCAGGGTTTGCTGGAGGAGGAACACCGGCATCAACAGGCACTGGTGATTCTTGTTTGGTAGTCTCCCATGAATCGTCCATCATTATCCAGGTTGAACAGGGGCCTGGCGGAAGTCTCACTCCTGGGCCTGTAAATAATGCTGCCTACAGCATGGATCTGGACCAGCGCAACGCTGATTTTGTAGTATTCCCTACAATTGAGATTCCAAATCTTCAGCTGGAAGCCGGACAGGAAACTGTCCTAAAAACAGATGTTTTGATCAATGTGACGATTCCCAAGGGACTGAATTATATTGATGGCAGCTGTGTCTATGATGGAACCTATACGCCTCCGGCAACCCATGGAATGGCATCGGGCACTGTTGAGGGAGGAGAAGCATTTACAGAAGGCGGACAGTATGATATTACAGTTTCCACCGACGATGCTGGAAATACAGTACTTGAGTTGGTTATCCACGACGTAGAAATAGACTGGTCGAAGGAAGAGTACCGTAAAGGCGTTGCAGCCCTACCGCCCATCCATTACTCATGCACGATTGGCGCCCGTGGAACGGATCATGATGTAAAGAACAACCAGCAGTTCATGACGCCGGCGACGATCCATACGACACAGGATCATCGTGATGTCACTACGAAAAATAAGAATATTGACAGCTGCACGATCACAGTCAGCCGGCAGTCGCCTTTGTCGATCCTGGATAAAGCCGACCAGAACTGTGTAGACATTCAGCAGAGACCGGAAGGGGATATGGCAACCTTTAGTTTTACGAAGACTGCCAGAAATGATGCAGAAACTGCCTACGTAGATGCGGTTATCGTCTCGCACGTTCCTTCAGCCTCAAACAACAGTACCTTTGCAAATGAGGATGCCAGAGTCGAGATGACATCCTATACGCTGGATCTCACCACTTTTGGCGGAATGCCTAAAGTGTACTATTCCACTACTGAGGAAGACAGAACCAAGAAGGACCATAAGATCAGTGATATTAATGACAGCACAAGATGGACAGAGATCACAGTCAATGAAGACGGCAGTGTTAACCTTCCGGAGGGAGTAGATATCACTGCACTTGCAATTATCGGTACCGTTCCCGGCATGACAACAGCCAGAATGGGAGCAACCTACGACCTTATTAATGCTACGCCCAATGATATGATCTATGACAGCCTGAGCATGAAGGAAATGGAAGTGTTCGCGAGAAGCTTTGTCGTGAGCCGCAGCCTTTCCGGACGCGCATGGCTGGATGCCAATAAGGATGGCCTGTATCAGAAGGGTGAGAGACTGTTCGAAGGCGTTACGGTTACACTCTATAAGAAGATGGATGATTCCGATGAGTATCAGCTCTATACCATCAACAGAGGACCGGAAACCGCTATTACAAACAGCAATGGTGAATACAGTTTCCACGTACTGCCGGAAGGCACTTTCAAAGTCGTGTTCAGTGATGACAGAATCGGCGCAGATGAAGACGGTCTGTACAAGTATGAACTTACAATGAAAGACGCCATGGAAAATGAGCGTGATACCTATGACTCTGACGCTGTTGAAGATCCTGAAAACAGCTTTATGATCGACGGCATTACACTGCCTCCGACAGAAGAAATCGTGGTTCAGGACTTCACATCTCCTCACCATGATGTCGGCGTTATTATGAAAGACGTCGAAGTAACAAAGGAATGGGATGATGCGGATGATCAGGATGGTTACCGCCTGACTGCCGATGCATTCAAGGGTAAGATCAAACTCTATGGCAACGACAGCGAAATCTCCGGGCACACTCCGGAAGTCACAGTCGATGAAGAGGATGACAGCAAATATCTCATCAGCTACAAGGATCTACCGTGGTATCAGGCAAATAATGGCGAGCGTGCTGAAATTGTCTATGAAGTAGAGGAAACAGTTCCTGATCATTATACCTGTGAGGAAACCAGGGTAGAGGATGGCGGAACCCTCGTCAACAAACATGTACCTGAAGTAGTTGAGATTCCTGTCAGAAAGATTTGGAATGACGATAACGACAGGGATGGAATCCAGCCTGAGAGCGTCACGATCAATCTGAAGGCTGACACTGAGGTAGTAGACAGTACTGTACTTAGCAGCGAAAATCAGTGGAGTGACAGCTTCACGAACCTTCCCAAGTATAAGAACCACGGTACTGCAATTGCCTATACTGTGGAAGAGGCCACAACTGATGTAATCACCGGAACTGACGGCCCCGGCACGTATGCAATATCTGTCACAGGAGACGCTGAAAATGGCTTTACCGTGACAAATACGCATACGCCTGAGAAGATCGAGATTCCTGTAACTAAGGTTTGGGCTGATGATGATAACCGGGATGGAGTACAACCTGCCAGCGTCACGATTAATCTGAAGGCTGACACTGAGGTAATAGACAGCACTGTACTTAGCAGCAAAAACCAGTGGAGTGACAGCTTCACGGATCTGCCCAAGAATAAAGACCACGGTACAGAGATCGCCTATACTGTGGAAGAGGCAACATCTGATGCAATTACCGGAACAGATGGCCCCGGCACATATGCAATTTCTTACGGCGGCGATAAGACAAGCGGTTTTGTAGTTACCAACACGCATACTCCTTCGACAATTGATATTCCTGTCGAAAAGAAATGGAATGGCACGGAAGAACAGAACACGCTGCTGATGCCGGAAAGCATTACGGTGAACCTGCTGGCGGACGGTAAAGTGGCAGACACTGTCGAACTTAGCGAAGATAACGAGTGGAAGCATACATTCACCAATCTTCCCGAGTATAAACACGGAGAAGTCGGAACGAAGATTGCCTATACGATCCAGGAAGTGAAAGCTGACGGTTATACTGCCGGAGTGATTACGGGATCTGTAGAGGATGGATTTACAGTAACAAATACTCCTTATGAACCTGTGGAAGTCACTCTTGAAGTCACTAAGGAACTGAAAGGACGTGACTGGGAGACTGATGATTCCTTCGAGTTTGTTCTTGCCAATACAGATGATGATCCCATGCCGGAAGCCGGAGGAGAG
>CADAHK010000083.1 GCA_902787725.1 uncultured Eubacteriales bacterium
GTTCATAGGGCAGACCATTAAAGTTGTCGTAAGCAGTGTGCTTCAGACATCCGCGGGCAGAATGATATTCGCGAAGCCGGCGGGTAATGTTCAAAGGTAACCTGACATGTACAAGAACAGCAAAGTAGCAGTAATAATCGCCGCGGCGGGACAGGGCAAGCGCCTCGGAGCTCCTGTCCCGAAGCAGTATCTCAAGATAGGCGGCGAATACGTTATTGCAAAGACAATCAGAGCCTTCGAAGACATCGACGAAGTCGATTACATTTTTGTTGTAACGAACGATGATTACAGGAAACTCTGCGCTGAAATCGCGGAGAGCAGAGGCTTCAGCAAGGTTGAGGGCATTGTCGCCGGAGGCAGCAGAAGACAGGATTCCGTCTTCAACGCCATTCAGGAGATAAACGCCAAAAAGCCGGGAGTCTCCCTCGTTCTAATCCATGATGGGGCTCGGCCTTTTGTCGGAAAGGACGTAATTCTGAACGTACTGGAGGAGACGGAGAATACAGGCGCCGCCGTTGCATGCGTAGCCATGAAGAACAGCGTGCGCAGAATGGGTCCCGACAGTTCCTCAAGCACGAGCGTCGACAGGTCGGACTACTATTCCGTGCAGACGCCGCAGGGGTTCAGAAAATCCATGCTCATCGAGGCCTATGACAAGGCCTTCGACGAAGGTTTCGCCGGAACAGACGACGCGTCGATAGTAGAGTGGGCCGGCAATGAGATCTCCATCGTGGACGGAGATTACGGGAACATAAAAATCACGACCAAGGAGGACTTGCCTATGGAAAACAGAGTAGGAACAGGCTTTGACGTCCATCAGTTCGCTGAAGACAGGAAGCTAATGCTCGGAGGAGTCGAGATTCCTCACGACAGAGGGCTTCTGGGACACTCGGATGCGGATGTGCTTGTGCACGCGGTAATGGACGCGCTTCTGGGCGCCGCGGCTCTCGGCGACATAGGCAAACACTTCCCGGACAGCGATGAGGAATTTAAGGACGCAGACAGCCTTAAGCTTCTGGAGAAGGTCGGCAAGATGCTTGAGGAGAACTTCTACAGCATCGGCAACATCGATGTGACACTCATAGCACAGAGACCGAAGATCAGTCCTTACATCGACGAGATGAGGGACAACATCTCAGCGGTTCTGGGCATAGACAGAACGAGAGTCAACATCAAAGGCACGACAACGGAGAAACTGGGATTTACGGGAAGAGAAGAGGGGATCGCGTGTGAAGCGGTCTGCTCGATTTACAGATAATACAACAGACAGCAGTAACAAGGAGAACAAATGAAGTTATCGAAAAGCTTTTTCAGGACATTGAGAGAGGTACCTAATGAAGCGGAGATTCCGAGCCACATCCTGCTCCTCAGAGCTGGCATGATCAAGAAGACGGCCGCGGGAATCTACAGCTACATGCCTATGGGCTACAGGACCATAAGAAAGATTGAGAACATCGTAAGAGAAGAGATGGACGCAAAGGGCGCCCAGGAAATCAGCACTTCCGTGCTTCAGCCGGGAGAGCTCTGGGAGGAGTCCGGCAGATGGGACGCGTATGGTCCTGAGATGTGGAGACTGAACGACAGAAACGGCAGAGGCTTCTGCCTTGGGCCTACAGCTGAGGAGGTTTTCACGGACATTATCAGAAACGATCTCTCGTCCTACAGACAGCTTCCGATGATGCTTTATCAGATCACGGACAAGTTCAGGGATGAAGCAAGGCCGCGTTTCGGCATGATGAGATCCAGGAACTTCATAATGAAAGACAACTACTCCTTCGACAGGGATGAAGAAGGACTCGAAGAGAGCTACATGCAGATGTACGACGCCTACTCCAAGGTGTTCACAAGATGCGGGCTCACATTCAGGCCTGTCGAGGCGGATAACGGCGCGATCGGCGGAACAGGCTCGCACGAGTTTACGGCTCTTTGTGAGTACGGCGAGAGCGAGATTTGCTACTGCGACGAGTGCAATCTGGCCACCACGATAGAGAAGGCAGCCTGCAAGGACGCTCCTGAGGACACTTCCGAGATGCTGCCGATGGAGAAGGTTCACACTCCGGGAACATCAACCATAGAGATGGTCGCCGACTTCCTGAGAATGGACAAGAAGCAGACTCTCAAGGCGCTCATGTTCGAAACATACGGTGAGGATGACAAAGTCAACGGATACGTAGCGGTATTCATCCGCGGAGACAGAGAGCTGAACATGACAAAGCTTGTCAACGCGCTGGGTGTGCATGAGTACGCCATTGCCTTTGCAGATGAAGAGAAAATGGCTGAGAAATGCGGCTGCGTCGGTGGATTCACCGGACCTACGGGACTGCACGACTGCATCATAGTAGCGGACAGCGAAGTGCCGGGACTGAAGAACCTGGCGGCCGGCGCGTGCGAAGAGGACTACCACATTAAAAATGTCAACTACGGACGCGACTGGAAGGCGGACATCGTTACCGACGTGAAGAATCTCCTCGAGGGAGATCCGTGCCCTGTATGCGGAGCCCCTATAAAGCACGCCAGAGGCGTGGAGGTAGGACAGATATTCAAGCTGGGCACAAAGTACTCGGCAGCCATGGGCGCGTACTACAAGGACGAGAACCAGAAGGACAATCCTATACTCATGGGATGCTACGGAATCGGAATCTCGAGAACTTTCCAGGCGATCATCGACATGCCTGAGAACCATGACGAAAACGGAATAATCTGGCCGATGTCAGTTGCGCCGTACCACGTGATAATAACTCTTATGAAACCGGATGACGAAGCTCAGAAGGCTGTCGCCGAAGATGTATACGAAAAACTTCAGGCAGCGGGCGTCGAGGTTCTGCTCGACGACAGAAAGGAACGTCCGGGAGTCAAGTTCAAGGACGCCGACCTGATCGGCATTCCGATAAGAATTACAGTCGGAAGAGGCGCTGCGGACGGAATCATCGAGTACAAGATGAGGCGCGACGCGGACAAGGTCGAGCTTTCGGTAGATGAAGGTATTGCAAAGGCAATAGAAACTGTAAATGCAGAAAAAGACGGAAGGTGCTATTTCAAATAAGGGATCCGGAGATAGAATGATAAACCTGTTTTGGGAGTTCTTCAAAATAGGTTTATTTACTATCGGAGGCGGGGCGGCGATGATCCCGCAGATTCAGCACGTCGCGACAGTCGAAAAAGGGTGGCTGGACGATGAGGAAATGCTGGACTGCATTGCTGTGGGTCAGTCCCTGCCGGGAGTAATAGCAATCAATATAGCAACCTACGTTGGATACAGAAAACGCGGACTGGCGGGAGCGCTGATGGCGACATTCGGCGTCGCGCTTCCTGCGTTTCTTTCAATAATCATACTTGTGGCCGTCCTCGGCGCCATAGGCGACAACAGATTCGTCGCCGGGGCGTTCATGGGAATAAAGGCCGCCGTATGCGGGCTCCTGATCGTGAGCTCGATAAAACTTCTGATGCAGATGTGCGGCAAAGGAGCCGGCTCCAGACCGGTTGGAAGAAGCCGCATTGTATTTACTGTAATAATGAGTCTCGCCTCGCTTATTGCGGTGGGATTTTTCGGACTCACAGCCGTAGCCGTGATACTGGCCGGCATAGTTATAGGAATCGTTTATTACAGAGTAGAGAGCATGAAGAGCAGTCAGGAGGTGCAGAGATGATCACCGTACTGAAACTGTTCGCGGCATTCTTCAAGATAGGGCTGTTCTCATTCGGAGGCGGCAACGCAATGCTCCCTCTCATATACCAGAGCATACAGCAGTTCGGAAAGCTGAGCGGCAGCGACTTCTCGGACATGGTCGCTCTCTCGCAGGTAACGCCGGGACCTGTCGCTGTAAACGCGGCGACATTCATAGGTCTCAAGGCGGCGGGAATGACAGGAGCGGTGTCCGCGACAATCGGCGTGTGCCTGCCTTGCTTTGTGGTAATGCTCATCGTCATAAAGCTCATGGACAGGTACAGGAACAGCACCATAGTCGAGGGTGCCTTTGCGGGAATAAGGCCTGTAACGATCGGTCTGCTGCTGTCGGCGGTGATATTCATGATGAGTTCGGTTCTGGTCAAGGGACCTGTGATCTCCGCTGAAATGGCGGACCCGGGATACTACAACCCGATACCGATAGCGATATTCGCGGTTTCGATACTGCTCATAAGTCTTGTGAAGATGAAGCCGCTCCATGTGATGCTGATAATGGGAGCAGCGGGAGCGGTCATATACGGGGTGATGTGACATGTGGACAGGCGGAGTCAGAGTAATTGTGCTCGACGATGACAACAGAATACTGATGGTGAGACAGGATCACCCTGAACGCAAAGTGTGGATGGTTCCGGGCGGATCGATCGAGGAAGGAGAGAGCTCGGCCCAGGCGGCGGTCCGCGAAGTCCTCGAGGAGACAGGTCTTGAGATCGAAACCGGCGGACTTATATGGCACGTGGAGGAAGTATCCGAAAGAGGACAGCGTTTTGTGAACTTCTTCAGAGCAAAAGTCACAGGCGGCGAGCTTAAGCTCGGCATGGACCCTGAATTTTCCGAGGAGAATCAGGTTCTGGCGGAGATCAGGTTCATGACGAGAGAGGAAGTGGCCGGACTCGAGAACGTTTATCCGGAGTTTCTGCGGAGCGAGCTGTGGGAGCACCTGGAGCAGGGGACAATAGACTACGACGCATTCAGAATGCGTGACGATAAATAAAGCAAAAGCAGCAAATACTTAATTACAGGAGGACTTGCAATGAAATACGTAAGAATCGAAATGGAAGACGGCGGAGTAATGAGGGGAGAGCTTTATCCTGAAATCGCTCCCGAGACAGTCGCGAACTTTGAGAAGCTGGTCAACGACGGCTTCTACGACGGACTCACATTCCACAGAGTTATTCCGGGATTCATGATCCAGGGCGGATGCCCGAAGGGCAACGGAACAGGCGGTCCGGGATGGACCATCAAGGGTGAATTCACTTCCAACGGATTCGAAAACAATCTGAAGCACACCACCGGCGTAATGTCCATGGCAAGAACCATGTTCCCTGACTCAGCGGGATCACAGTTCTTCATCATGGTGCACGACGCTCCATTCCTCGACGGCGAGTACGCAGCCTTCGGCAAGATCATCGAAGGACAGGAAGTAGCCGACGCAATCGTAATGACACCGCGCGACGCAAGCGACAAGCCTATGAAGGCCCAGAGAATGGCCAAGGTAACCATAGAGGAGGAATAGAGATGGATTTCAATTTCACCGAAGAACAGGTGATGCTCCGCGAGGCGTTCGCGCAGTTCGCCAAGGAGGAGATCGCGCCTCACGCGGCCGAGTGGGATGAGAAAGACTACGTGCCTATGGAAATCGTTCCAAAGCTGGGCGAGATGGGCATAATGGGAGTATTCGTTCCCGAAGAGTACGGCGGAGTCGGTCTTGGCCACGTCGAAAGATGCATCGCCCTCGAAGAGGTGGCGAGATATTCAGCGGGACTGGCAATGATGGTGTTCACGCATCATCTGGGGCTTGCCGCAATTCTCGATTACGGCACTGAGGAGCAGAAGCAGAAGTGGCTGCCGGGCATGTGCGACGGAAGCTGCGTATGCGGACTGGCGGTTACGGAACCGGGCGGAGGAAGCGACGTCGCGGGACTGAAGACTGAAGCGGTGCTCGACGGCGACACGTGGACCATCAACGGCAGAAAGTGCTTCATCACAAATTCCCACTGCGCGGGCGTTACAGTCGTAACGTGCAGGACGGGCGAAGATGAAAAGGGCCGTCCGATCATGTCGACGATCGCCATTGAAGCGGGAACCGAGGGCTTCAAGC
>CADAHK010000084.1 GCA_902787725.1 uncultured Eubacteriales bacterium
GGAACTGACTACGGAAGTGAAAACTACGTATGGTTCTCCGAGCAGTACGATAAGTTTCTGTACATCGACAGGATTGTGATCGATGAGAATTACAGACGCTTTGGCCTGGGCAGGATTCTGTACGAAAACCTGTTCAAATACGCTGAGGAAACAGGCATTTCCGTCGTGACCGCAGAGGTTGACATACGCCCTAAATACAACGAGCCGAGCTTCGGATTCCACAAGGAAATGGGATTCCGCGAGGTCGGCCAGCAGATTATACGGGGCGGCGATGTCGAAGTGTCACTTCAGGCCAGGGACATTTGACAGGCAAAAAAACCTTTACTGATTCCTCTTTTGAGCTATAATAATATTGTTATGGCTTCATAACTTACAAGTGATAACATTGTTTTATTACGGAGGAAGAAGATGAAAAAGGTATTGATTGTAGTTGTCGCAGCGATAACGGCATTCAGCATGTGTCTGTCACTCGCAGGATGCGGCGGGAGTTCTGACAGCGGTGATGACGCCGCCAAACTGACAATTGTTCAGCAGTATGGAATGGCGTACGCTCCGCTTAAGGTAATCCAGGAAAAAGGACTCATTGAAGAAAACTATGACGGAGATGTCGAAGTAAACTTCCAGACACTCAATTCCGGCGCGTCCATCAATGACGCTTTTGTAGCCGGTGACGTTGATGTAGGTCTAATGGGTGTTGCTCCGGCAATCACAGGCTCGCTGAACGAGGGTGTACCGTATAAAATCTGTACAAATGTTTCAGCACAGCCTCACAGACTCATGACGAACGACCCTAATATAAAAACTCTGAAGGATATCGGTGAGAAGGATCAGATTGCCCTGGTCAATATCGGAAGTATTCAGCATATACTTCTGGCCATGGCAGCAAAAGAGCAGCTCGGCGACGCGCACGCTCTTGACAACAACATTGCCGCAATGGCACATCCGGACGGAATGACAGCGCTCCTGAACGGAAGCGTCAAGTGCCAGCTCACAACTTCACCGTTCGTATTCAAGGAAGCTGAGGAAGAGGGCATATCTGAAGTAGAGGCAATCGAATCTGTATGGCCTGAAGGCAATTCGTTTATCGTTGCTGTAGCTTCCACTGATCTTCATGACAACAACCCGGAACTCTATGAAGCGGTTCTCGCAGCGTTTAACGACGCCATAGCGTTCATGAATGATGATCCTGAAGCAGCGGCAGAAATGCTGTGCGTAGATGAAGACGTGGACGCGGCCACATATCTTGAGTGGCTGAACGATCCTGCATGTTCATATTCAACGAACCTGACAGGCGTATCAACAATGGCCAAGTTCATGACCGAAGAAGGATTCCTGGAAGATGTCCAGTTTGACGACATAAGTCAGCTCGTTTATGAAGGCGTAGAAGGGAACTAGCATTCAATATGAGAAACGAAACGCGCAGTGAAATACGCGATCAGATCATATTCATCATATGTTTTATTGCGGCGTGGTATGTAGTATATAAGATGCGGGTGTTCAGTCCGACGGCGTTTCCGGCAGTCGGTGAAATAGGAGAGAGCTTCGTAACTGCTTTTACAAAGAACGATATGCTCAGCTATACCGGACACTCGCTTCTGCTCATAGCCAAGGGCCTTGCCATCGGCATAGGCCTGGCTTTTATTTTCTCAAGCCTTGCGGTCGTGAGCAAGCATTTCCATGCAATCTATAACCTCATAGTATCCATTTGTGACCTCCTGCCGGGAGTCGCTCTGCTTCCGCTTGCGATCTGCTGGTTCGGCATAGGTGAAGTTACCATCATCTTCATTGTTGTGCACTCCATCATCTGGCCGATGTCGAGGAGCATAATGGACGGTTTTAAGTCCATACCTAAGATGTATGTCGAGAGCGGCATGAACATAGGACTCAGGGGGTTGAAACTCGTAACAGGCGTATACCTGCCCGCGGCGTTCTCAAGCGTCCTGTCGGGCATGAGAGTAGGCTGGGCAAGAGCATGGAGAGGTCTGATAAGCGTTGAGATGATATTCGGTACGACCAGTTCGGGCGCAGGCATTGGCTGGTACATCATGATGAGAAGAAACTTCATGGACATGGCCGGCGTGTTCGCGGCGCTGATCGTAATAATCATCATAGGTGTTATTGTGGAATACGGTATTTTCAGAACCGTTGAGAATCATACAGTAAGGAAGTGGGGGATGGTACAGTGACAGATAATGCAAAAGCCCCGCTCCTTGAGGTAAAGGACCTTGTCAAGAACTATCATGACGGACCGAATTCAAGAGATATTCTGAGTCATCTCGATCTTGTTGTAAACGAGGGTGATTTTCTTACGATTCTGGGACCTTCAGGCTGCGGGAAGACAACCCTGATCAGATGCATAGCAGGGTTTGAAGACTATGATGGGGAAATCTGCGTAGAAGGAAACCCCGTGTCTGATCCCGGAATAGACAGGATGATGATATTCCAGACATTTGAGCAGTTGTTCCCTTGGAAAACCGTTAAGAAGAACATACAGTATCCATTGAAGATAAACGGAATCAGCGACAAGGACGAACTCGACAGAATCGCTGAAAAGCATCTTGAGCTCGTGGGCCTTAAGGGCAAAGGCGATCTGTATCCTCATCAGCTTTCAGGCGGAATGAAGCAGAGAGTCGCAATTGCCAAAGGACTTGCGCTCAATCCTAAGATAATACTGATGGATGAGCCTTTTGCGGCTCTTGACGCGATGACAAGAAACAAGCTTCAGGGCGAGCTCATCAGAATCAAAGAGAAAGAAAACGCCACGGTAATATTCATCACGCACAACATTCAGGAAGCGCTTGTGCTTGGAAACCGTGTTATACTTATGTCAAAAGACGGTGAAATCAAGATCAACATGGAGAACACCATACCGAAACCTGTCACCCCTGCTTCGGAGGGATACGGAGAGATGTGGAAGGTGCTCAACGACGCGCTCTGGGAAGAAGACGGCGGAGAAGGCGCGGCAATAGAATAGAGACCGGGAGAAACAAATCATGAGAAAAGTGTTTGCTGTCTTCGCGTTGGTGATTGCGGCGTCTGTATTGATGGCAGGCTGCTCAAAGACAGCTGGTAATGACAAGATACCTGTTAAGGTGCTGATTCTGTCAGCCTTTGAAGTGGAGGAAATGTCAGGTGACTTCCCCGGAGAGGCCCAGTATTACTACGAGGCATATCTTCAGGGCGGTGAGGAATATGAAATCGAAGGATGCGCGGAAAACTCTACGCTCTATTACAAGGACGGCATCGCTCTGGGCATTCTCGGCGAAGGCAAGGTCAGCTCAGCCCTGAATACATCTGCGTTCCTGTCTGACGAACGGTTTGATTTCTCAGATGCTTATATTCTCATGACAGGCTGCGGCGGATCGGCGGAAGGGTACGGCATCATGGGCGATGTGTTCGTGATTACATCGACAGCTGACTACGATCTCGGACATCACGCCGATCCAAGAGACATGGAAGGCGATTCTGATACGACCTGGTTCCGTGACGCCAACTATGATGACAGCTCATTTGTCCTGCTTAATGAAGATCTCATGGACAAAGTGTACAGCAAGGTCAAGGACGTTCCGCTGGAAACTACGGAGCTTACTTCCGGTTATCTGGAGCAGACTTACCCGGGAGAAGAGTGGGCTAATCGTGAGCCACGGGTGCTTCGCGGATCGTCCGTGACAGGAGATAACTTCTGGAAGGGTAAGTACGGCCACAACAACGCTCTGCTCATTACTCAAAAGTACGGCTGTACTGATCCGTACGCGATAACGGACATGGAAGACATAGCTGTCTGCCAGGCCGCTGACAGCTTCGGAATGCTCGACCGGCTTATTATCCTTAGGGACAGCGTAAACATGGATGTGTTCGCGCCGGGCGTCACGCCTGAAAAGCTCTGGGGAAGCAAAAGCGACGACGAACTCGCCTCGGATGACAGCGACGAGTCCTTCGATATCTTCGCAACAGCGATGGAAAACAACTTTAAGGTTGGCAGAATAATCATAGAAGCGATTCTAAATGACGAGCTTGAATAGGAGAATTACAATGTCTGGCTACGGCAGAGAGAACCGAATCAACAATGATGAACGAAAAGAACAGAACAAGGTCAGGGCACGCAGAATGGTCCTGGTGATGGGCGTCGCGTGCGTCATATTTGTTCTTGCGATGATAGTGGAAGTGTATTTGTAGAAGGGATTGACTGACAATGAAGAACCTGAAGAAAAACTTTTTGCATTATTTCAGTTTCGTCGCTGCTCTTGGAGTTCTCTTTTTTGTTGTTCTCATGCTGTTCGGGATGATCGAAGTCGAGCACAAGGGAAGGGTAGTTCTTCTTGTACTGCTGGCCTTTGCTATGATATACATGTCGTTCAAATCTCCGAAGGAGTGACCGTCAGCAGTTGCCGGTATAAACGTATTTGAGGTTTTCACGGGCTGTTTCAGCGAGCATGTAGATGTGTGAGACGTCAGTTGCTTCTCTGTCGGTCATGTGAAACTGCGGAAAGAAACGGGAGATGTGCAGAGGGATGGATTCACCGCCCGGAAGGGAGGTAATCCATGATGAAAGCTCTTGCATCTCTTTTTTACTGTCATTTTCCTTCGGTATTATCAGGGTGGTCAGCTCCACATGGCAGCCTGAAGCGGCTTCTTCTATGAAATCAAGCACCTGTTTGAGGCTGCCGCCGAGGACATCACGGTAATAGTGTTCTGTAAACCCCTTGAGGTCTATGTTCATTGCGTCGATATAGGGCAGAAGCTCTCTAAGGACATGCAGTTCAGCCGTACCGTTCGTCACCATCACGTTCTTCATGCCGCGTTCGCGTACTGCTCTGGCCGTATCGAGAACAAATTCATAGCCTATGAGCGGCTCATTGTATGTGAAAGCCACGCCGATGTTTCCGCGTTTTCTGTAGCTTTCGGCTATATCCGCCAGAGCTTCCGGATCGATGTATTCCGCCCGGTCAGAAAGCCTCATGGCTTCATCAGACCATGATATTGAGTTATTCTGACAGAAAGGGCACCTCAGATTGCAACCGTAGCTTCCGACGGAAACAATAAGACTTCCGGGATTAAACCGCGCAAGGGGTTTCTTTTCGATGGGATCAATTGCCAGGGACGTCACGCGTCCGTAGTTTCCCGCGACGACCTTGCCGTCTTTGCAGGTTCGTCCTCCGCAGAAGCCCGTTTCGCCTTCCTGTATAACGCAGTGTCTGAAGCAGACATCACAAACAGCTTTAGACATGTCTTATCACCTCGAAACGCTGGAGTTTAACAGATTCAAAACGATGAATGCCTGCTTTCTGCTTCGCAATTGCGACTTGCTGCTCAACGGTGTCGACGCCCTCAAGATCGGGGAGCAGCAGACCCCGCTTGCCGACGCTGCTCACAATTACGCCGTACTTCTTAACATCCAGCTCGTCTTCAGAGTCGATATCCTCAGGTTCTCCGAGAACATCAACATTTATTTCAAGCCACTGAAGCTCATCCGGCCCGATTGCAGGGAAGCGAGGATCGGCGGTAGAAGCGCTGATCGCGTTGTTTATTATCTCCTGAGCCACACAGTCCGTCGTAGGCCCGATCGTGCCAATGCAGCCCCTGAGGGCCCCGTTTTTGTGTATTGATACAAAGGCACCGGCGCGGGTGCTGAGCATCTCTTCAGGAACATCATCGGGAACGGTGATGCGTTCTCTCTTCAGAATGTAGCTTTCAAGGGATTTGCGCGCCAGCTGAACATACGCGTCTGACTGACTGCGCCTTTG
>CADAHK010000085.1 GCA_902787725.1 uncultured Eubacteriales bacterium
GACATCATGTCTTTTGATCTGGACAAGACCTGTTCCTTCGGGAAGTTCATACTGCAGCCGAGAAACAACTCGGGGCTGCTCAGATACTGGCTCGCTTCCAACAACTTTGACATAGTGAAAAATCAGCTCGTACGTGAAGGAAAGTTCATCTGCGAGATAATTACGGCTAAACCGCCGAAAAGCGCGGAAATCGCCGTTTTGGGGCCTTCAGAGCCTCTGCCTGAGGCCGGAGAGGCCTGCTGGGAGCTGCCGGAGGATATTTTCGGGCTCCAGTCCGAGCTGGCGGCGGAGTACGCGCAGGTGAAGCTGGGCATCGAGGAAAAGATACTCGAGGGAATCCTTCGTAGCTGCAATGTGGAAGAGACCAATGTCAACATCGTAAAAAAACGCATAGATTATTTCAGGAGACATGCTTATGAAGTATAGAGATTTTATTGAACTCATGGAGGAGATCGCTCCGACTGAAGATTACAGGGAAATCGACAACTCCGGTCCGCAGATCGTAAGCGGAGCTGAGGATGTCAGGAAGGTGCTCGTCTGCCTCGAAATCAACATGGACGTAATCAGAGAGGCGGAAGAGAAGGGCGCAGACATGATCCTGACTCATCACCCACTGATATTCACGCCCGAGGAGTGCATAGATTACGGTGATTTTCCGGGCAGATACATACATGAGTGCGTTAAGAAGGGAATCAGCGTATACTCGGCGCATCTGTCGTTTGACTTTGCGCCGAAGGGAAACAATAACTATCTGGCATTTTTGCTCGGCCTGACCTACGTTGACGAGGGATCGCTTGATTGCGAATACAGAGGGAGTTTCGAGGAGCCGGTCTCTTTTGATGAAGCAGTCAGTATTGTCGAGAAGGCTCTCGATCTTCCGGCGAACTACGTCAGATGCGTCGACGGAGGCAAGGAGCAGATCAGGACGGTCGGCCTTTGCACGGGCGCTGGCGGAAGCTACATACCGGGCGCTGTGAGAAACGGATGCGATCTGTTCGTGACGGGCGATCTGAAACTCCACGAGGCCCAGTACGCGAAAGCGGCAGGTATCTCCGTCATCGACGCGGGACACTACGGTACCGAAAAGATATTCGTCGAAAACATGGCTCACCAGATCTATGCAAAGGCAGCCCAGAAGGGCCTTGACATAGATGTTATAATGGCTGAGGCGAACACAAATCCATACACTTTGTAAATTTCACATTGGCCTGGGTAAGACAGACAATCGCGCGCCGCGCATGCGGTGTGAGGAAAGTCCGGGCTCCGCAGGGCGAGGATGCCGGATAACGTCCGGCGTAGGTAACTATAGGGAAAGTGCAACAGAAACATACCGCCGCTTCAAGCGGTAAGGGTGAAATCGTGAGGTAAGAGCTCACGGGGGCCCATGGTAACATGGGTCTCGTGTAAACCCCATCCGGAGCAAGACCAAATGGGCGTACGGCGCATGCCGGGCAGTTGCCCGCTGCCGCCCGGAGGTAGGTCGCTGGAGCATGCCGGCAACGGTATGTCGAGATAGATGATTGTCAGATACAGAACCCGGCTTACGTCTTGCCCGGGTCATAAAGTGATAAGCAAAAAATATTCAAAAAAACATCTTGAATTTATTAATTCATAATGTATAATAAAGAAGTCGCGCGGATATGGCGGAACTGGCAGACGCGCACGGTTCAGGTCCGTGTCGGAGCAATTCGGTGGAGGTTCGAATCCTCTTATCCGCACCAAAAAGACGACTGGTTGTCAGTCGTCTTTTTTCTTGTCCTGATTAATCTGTCAACAGATGCGATTATTCCTTAAGCTCTGAAGTGCAGTGCGGGCATCTCGTAGCCTTGATAGGAATCTCCTGCAGGCAGAAAGGGCACTCCTTTGTTGTAGGCTCTTCCTCTTCTTCCTTCTTGGTGAGTGAAGCAGCCTTGTTCATCGCCTTGATGATGCAGAACAGAACCAGAGCGACGATAACAAAGTTTACAATGGCCATGATGAACGCGCCGTACTGGAGTTCAACGCCGTTGACTGTGGCAACCAGATGGTTGAAGTCAACCTTGACGAACATGCCGATGATCGGTGAGATGATGTTATCGACCAGAGCGGTTACGATGGCGGTGAAGGCAGCGCCTATGATGATGCCTATAGCCATGTCCATTACATTGCCGCGGAGGGCAAACTCTTTGAATTCACTGATAAAACTCTTCATTTCAGGTCTCCTTTGTATAAAAATTATTATTAAAAATCCGTAGCCATTATAACACAAAAATCCGTTATGGGTGACGGCATCTTATTAATATTGCTTAATCTGGAGTATTATAGTACAATTATTTAGAAAAATACGGAGCAAAGGCAGGGGCAACTGATGATAATAACAAAGAGAAGTGATTACGCTTTGAGAGTGTGCAGGGCCCTCAAGGACGGCAAGACTCACAGCGTAAGAGAAATATGCGAGGCTGAGGATATCCCCAAAGCTTTCGCCTACAAGATAATAAGGGAGCTGGAGCAGAGCGGAATCGTCAATTCCGAGAGAGGAAAAGAGGGCGGATACTATCTGAACAGGAAGCTCGAGGATCTGACTGTGTACGACATAGTCAGCGTTACAGAGGAAGACCTGGCGATCGTCCACTGCATGAAAGAGGACTGCGGCAGGAATACCGACGACATTCCTTGCAGAATGCATGAGGAACTCGAACGCATCCAGCAGATGCTCGAAAAGGAACTGAGAGACAAGCCGATTTCAGATATAATCGGCTGATATCAGTCGGAGAGCTTTCTGATTGCCTCTTTCATGTCGGAAGGCAGAGGGGCTTCGAACTCGACAGGCTCTTTGGTAATGGGATGTATCAGCGAGAGCTTCGCGGCGTGGAGGGCCTGACGTCCGATGACATCGGGGTCATCTCCTCCGTACAGAGTATCACCCGTTACAGGATGGCCGGTGTAGGACATGTGGACTCTTATCTGATGTGTCCTGCCGGTTTCAAGAAGAAGCTCGACAAGGGTGTGATCCCTGAGATGTTCTATAACTTCATAATGAGTAACTGAAGGGGCGCCGTCAGACATGACGCCTCTTCTTACGTCTTCAGGGTCAGGTCTTCCTATTGGAAGGCTTATCGTGCCGGTTCTGAATTCAATGACGCCGTTTACAATGGCGATGTATTTCTTATGGATGCTGCCGCTCCTCATCTGGTCTGTGATGTGGTTCTGGCAGTACGCGTTCTTCGCAACGAGAAGAAGACCGGACGTATCTCTGTCCAGTCTGTTCACGAAACGTATCTTGAAGACACGCCCCGTCTTTTCCATGTAATTGGAGAGGGCGTTGGCGCAGGTGCCGGACGGGTGGCCTTTGGTCGGGTGCACGACTATGCCCGGCTGCTTGTTGATGACTAAGAGATCGTCATCTTCAAAGACGATATCGATAGGGATATCCTCGGGAGGAAAGTTGCTGTGTTCGTCCGGAAGAGTGATGCTTATAACATCTCCTTCGCGGACCTTGTGCCAGCCTTCGGCGGGTTCCCCGTTCTTCATGGTCAGCTTCTGACGCTTGATCCTGTTTCTCAGACGCGCCGAAAAATCAAAGTACTGCCTTGTGATCTGGCGAACTTCCATTCCGTCGTCTTCACTTGTAACTGTATGTTTGAACTGAGTCATTAAAGGAACTTGTCTTTTACTTTACTCCAGAAGTCGTAATCGCTGAATCTGATGAGGTTTACGGATTTATCCGATATCCTGATTTCTATCTCCTTCAGATGAGAATAACCTGTTTCTATGCCGTCGGTAGTGATGTAGATCACCTTGTCCGACTTTTCCGGAACTATTCCGAGAGTCAAATCGGAAGGGAGCAGTATGCTCGATGTGAAGGATCTGAACGCAGTAGTGTTCATCGGAGCGATTGGGGTGACCTGGAGCAGATTGAGCCTCGGGTCTACAATTGATCCGCCGACCGAGTAGTTGTAAGCGGTGCTTCCCGCGGACGTGGCGACCATGATTCCGTCTCCGCTGAATCTTTCAATAGGCTTGCCGCCTATGGAAAGGTCGAAGTGGATGGAGTAGGAATTGCTGCCCGTTATGGCTATCTCGTTCAGACCTGTATGAGTGTACGTTTTTCCGTCCTCGTCCGTAGCGATTCCCATTACTGTTCCGAGCTTCTGGATAGTGTAGTTTCCGCGCTCGTAATCTTCTATGAACTGGTCGAAATCCTCAGGCCATACTTCCTGGAAAAAACCCAGATGGCCTGTGTTTACGCCGACAATAGGCGTTTCAGGAAAGTCGCAGCGGTGCATCGTGCGCAGAAAAGCGCCGTCGCCGCCTATGCAGATGAGAAGCTCGGCTTTCTCATCGTATCCTTCGGTTACCTTGTATCCGCGCGCTATGAGCTTCTTCCTGAGAAGCGATTCAACATCGGCGGAGAGTTCTGTTTCGTTTGTGAATAAAGATATCAGTCCGGTTTTCATCTATCCTACCATTCCTTCGAATTCATCTAGAAGTTCATTGAACTTATCCATTGCTTTTCTTATAGGTTCAGGGCTCGACATGTCAACTCCCGCAATCTTCAGAAGCTCGATAGGGTAGTCGGACTCGCCGGTCCTGAGGAAGTCTATGTAATCCGCTGCCGCGGCCTTGCCTTCGGTGAGTATCCTGCTGCTAATGGCGGTAGCAGCCGAATAGCCCGTAGCGTACTTGTAGACGTAGAACGCGTTGTAGAAGTGCGGTATGCGCGCCCACTCGTAACGTATTGTATCATCACGCTCGACAGCAGGTCCGTAGTATTTGTCGTTGAGAGCCTGGTACTGGTCGCACATCCAGTCGCCCGTCAGCACCTGACCCGCTTCAATTGCCTTGTGAGTGATGTCCTCGAATTCCGCGAACATGGTCTGCCTGAAGAGGGTGGTGCGGAACTCCTCGAGATACATGTTGAGGAGGTATTTCCTCATGCGCGGCTCGGTTTCCTTGCTGAGAAGATAGTTCATGAGCAGGGATTCGTTTACCGTTGAAGCCGTTTCCGCCGTGAAGATGGAGTGGCTGCCGTATACGTAAGGCTGTGCGTCACGGGTGTACTTCGAGTGCATGGAGTGACCCATCTCGTGGATTATGGTGAAGACATCCTTCAGGGTGTCTGTGTAGTTGAGCAGGATGTAAGGGTAGCTGTCGTAGCAGCCGAAGCTGTAGGCGCCGCTGGTCTTGCCCTTGTTTTCGTAGACATCGATCCATCCCTGGCTGATGCCTTTGTTCATCTTGTTTATGTAGTCCCTTCCGAGAGGTTTCAGCGCCTCGCGCATTATGTCGAGTCCTTCCTCGAATGAGATCTTTTTGTTAGGAATCTTAATGAGCGGAACGTACATGTCGTACATGTACATCTTGTCCACGCCCAGGAGCTTTTTGCGCAGCTGGACGTATCTGTGCATGGCCGGCAGATTCTCGTTTACCACGCTGACCAGGTTGTCGTACACAGCGCCCGGAATGTTGTCGCCGGAAAGAGCCGCGTCTCTTGAGGACGCGAATTTGCGTATCCTGGATGTTACGACATCCGTCTTCGTGTTGTAGTTGTACGCCGCGGAAATCGCGTTGATAAGATCCTTATAGGCGTCGTACATGGAGT
The DNA here is from genome assembly GCA_902787725.1 of uncultured Eubacteriales bacterium. Taxonomy (GTDB): domain Bacteria; phylum Bacillota; class Clostridia; order Peptostreptococcales; family Anaerovoracaceae; genus Lentihominibacter. The sequence continues at coordinate 5,582 of CADAHK010000085.1, forward strand.
TATAAGCGGATTCGCGGAGTACGCGGTCCTTGGATTCCATGTGCTTGATGTACGAACCGTGGGTGACAGGGTGCGTCCTGCCTTTGCTGTCCACGGCGTCCGCGAATTTGATGTCCGCGTTGTTGAGCATGGTGAAGATGTCGTTGGTCGCGCC
>CADAHK010000086.1 GCA_902787725.1 uncultured Eubacteriales bacterium
GTATGGCTTCTGGTTCCGTGGGCCCAGGACATTCTGGACGCCATCGACAGCGGCGAAGTAAACCTTTCGGATTACGAGCTGGATCAGTGGAGACTCATGCACATAGGCGCCCAGCCTGTTCCGCCGAGCCTCATCAAGCGCTGGAAGGAAGTGTTCCCTCACCACGATTACGACACGAACTACGGACTTTCCGAGTCAATCGGTCCCGGCTGCGTGCACCTCGGCGTCGAGAACATTCATAAAGTCGGAGCTATCGGCAAAGCCGGTTACGGATGGCATACCCGCATAGTCGGACCTGACAGACAGGACGTTCCTCAGGGAACCGTCGGCGAGCTGGCGGTCGCGGGTCCGGGAGTCATGGAGTGTTACTACAATGACCCCGAAGCTACAGCTGAAGTCATGGACGATCAGGGCTGGCTCTACACAGGCGACATGGCCGAGATGGACGAAGACGGATTCATCTACCTGGTCGACAGGAAGAAGGACGTCATAATCTCAGGCGGTGAGAATATTTATCCTGTACAGATTGAGGACTTCCTGCGCACAAATGACGACATCAAGGATGTCGCTGTAATCGGGCTTCCTGACCCGCGTCTGGGCGAGATCGCAGCCGCTATCATTGAGCTCAAGGAAGGCCATGACGTATATGAGGAGGCCATTGAGGACTTCTGCGTCGAGCTGCCTCGGTACAAGCGTCCGCGCAAGATCATATTCGCCGAAGTTCCGAGAAATCCTACAGGCAAAATCGAGAAGCCTCTCCTCCGCAAGATGTACAACGCCGAAGGCATCGTCGCCAGAGAGAATGAGATCGACAAGTAAATTCATGCAAAGGCAATCAAAAAGCCCCGGCCGAGCCGGGGCTTTATTTATTGCTTTTGCGTTACGCTCTTACGCGAGTGCTGCTGTGATGATTGCCATCGTATAAACTTCTTCAGCGTTGCAGCCTCTTGAGAGGTCGTTTATCGGAGCGTTGAGGCCCTGGAGTACAGGTCCGTAAGCGTCGAATCCGCCCAGTCTCTGAGCGATCTTGTATCCGATGTTTCCTGCGTTGATGTCAGGGAAGATGAATACGTTTGCCTGACCGGCAACCTTGGAATCCTTGCACTTGGTCTGAGCAACTACAGGTGATACTGAAGCGTCGAACTGAAGCTCGCCGTCGATGTCCAGTTCAGGAGCAGCTTCCTGAGCCAGCTTAGTAGCTTCTACCATCTTGTCTACATCTTCACCGGCGCCTGAACCCTTTGTGGAGTATGAAAGCATGGCAACCTTAGGATCAACTCCGAAGATCTTTGCTGTCTTTGCTGATTCAACCGCGCACTCTGCGATTTCTTCTACTGAAGGCTTGATGTTGATTGCGCAGTCGCCCATTCCCAGAATCTCAGGAGCGCTTCCGTCTTCGTGCTCTCTTACCATGATAAACACTGAAGATACGCTCTTGTTGCCAGGCTTGGTCTTGATCAGCTGGAGAGCAGGTCTTACGGTATCAGCTGTTGAGTATGTAGCTCCGCCGAGAAGCGCGTCCGCATATCCCATCTTGACCAGCATAGTGCCGAAGTAGTTGCCCTTTGAGAGAGCAGCTCTGCACTGTTCCTCGTCCATCTTGCCTTTTCTCAGCTCGACCATCTTGGCAACCATTTCTTCCATTCCTTCATATGTTGCAGGATCGAGTATTTCAAGTCCTTCTATATCGAAGCCGCCTGCCTTTGCGGCAGCCTGAACTTCTTCAACATTACCAACAAGGACAGGTGTCAGGAATCCGCCCTTCTTAAGTCTGTCGGCAGCTTCCAGAATTCTGGCATCAGGTCCTTCTGTAAAAACGATTTTTCTTGGGTTTGCTTTTAAGATTTCAATTAAATTTTCAAACATTTTCATCCGTTCCTTTCTGAATTGTCCATGATCAAAAATCATACACAGTTATTATACTACTGACACAAAAAAGAGCAAGTGCGCACCTGCCCTTTTTGTTAAAAACTATGACCAGTATCCGCCGAAGCGAATCAGGAGATAGATAGTTGCCAGAATGATTGACATTATCATCATAGGACCTCCGACCTTCAGGAAGTCTATGAATGTGATCGGGTATCCCCTTCTTCCGGCTATACCTGTAAGTACTACGTTTGCTGAAGCTCCGATAATAGTTCCGTTGCCGCCGAAGCACGCGCCGATTGATACAGCCCACCACAGAGGCCATACGTCGATTCCCTCGGAAGCCATTGTCTGGATCAGCGGAATCAGTGTTGCTACGAACGGAATGTTGTCCAGTACGGCGGAGCAGAGTGCCGATACCCACAGAATTACGATCATCAGGATTACGTAATGTGTTCCTGTGGCGTTTATCATGCCCTCGGCCATCATGTGTATTATGCCGACCTTCTCAAGTCCGCCAACTACGATGAACAGGAAGGCGAAGAATACGATCGTCGGCCATTCAACATCGTGAACAGTTTCCTCTACATCCTGCTTGCCGATCAGTATCATGAGCGCCGCGCATGACAGAGCGATGACACTCGTCTTCAGTCCCAGGTTATCGTGCAGGATGAATGCCAGTGCTACCAGGCAGATCATGACGATGCTCTTGTAAAAGAGAACCTGATCTCTGATTTCCTTTTTCTCATCCATCTGCATTATCAGTTCCATCTTCTCAGGTGTAACTGTCAGGCCTTTGTGATAAAGGAATCTGAAACCGATAATCGTCGCGATCATGACTATGACGACAATCGGGCCGTCATAGAGAATAAACTGCAGGAACGTGATATCCGCGGCACTTCCAAGCATGATGTTAGGCGGGTCGCCTATCAGAGTTGCGGTACCACCCACGTTTGACGATATGATCTGAGTCATCAGGAACGGAATCGGGTTGAGTTCCAGCGTCTTGCATATGCTGAAAGTCATCGGTCCGATGAGGAGTACTGTTGTAACATTGTCCAGGAACGCGGAAAGCACGGCCGTGATGATCATGAAGTAGACCATGATTCTCCACGGATTGCCCTTTGCGATTCTGGCAGCTTTTACAGCGAGATACTCGAATATTCCTGAATTCTTTACTACTGCGACGAACATCATCATTCCGATGAGTACGCCTATGGTGTTGAAATCGATGAATCCGAGCGCTTCTGCCGGCTCAAGGATTCCGATAAGGATTAGAAGCATGGCGCCTATGAGCGCGCACGCCGCTCTGTGCAGCTTCTCTGATACTATTACCGCGATAACGGCGACAAAGATAGCCAGAGCGATTATTTGAGATGCAGTCATTTCAGTTACGCCTCCTACAAAAAGTCATAATGACAGGGCATCTTGCATACAACATACAATATGCCCCACAAGAATTATACTCCTGCATCAAAAAAGAGCAAGTGCAAGACTTGCTCTTTTGTTGTTTTTTTGATGTAGTCCGGCTTGTCCGCAGATTAGTTCCAGTATCCTCCGAAAAGAATCAGCAGGTAGATTGTAGCCAGAATAATCGACAGGAACATCATTGGCGCGCCTATCTTCAGGAAGTCGATGAAGGTGATCGGATATCCCCTTCTGTTCGCTATACCTGTAAGAACAACGTTTGCTGATGCGCCGATAATCGTTCCGTTTCCTCCGAAGCAGGCGCCGATCGATACAGCCCACCAGAGCGGCCATACATCCAGTCCCGCCTCCTGCATCTGCTGAATCAGCGGAATGAGAGTTGCAACGAACGGAATGTTGTCCAGTACAGCAGAGCAGATTGCCGATACCCACAGAAGAACGATCATGAGAATCACGTAGTGGGTGCCGGTTGCGTCCATCAGAGTTACTGCCAGCATGTGGATGAGTCCGACTTTCTCAAGTCCGCCTACGACGATAAACAGGAAGGCGAAGAATACGATTGTCGGCCATTCAACATCATGTACAGTCTCTTCAACATCCTGCTTGCCGATGAGAATCATCAGAGCGGCGCATGAGAGTGCGATGACGCTTGTCTTGAGCTCGAGCGTGTCGTGAAGGATGAATGCCAGGGCAACCAGACAGATCATTACGATGCTCTTGTAAAAGAGAACCTGATCTCTTATCTCAGCCTTTTCATCCATCTTCATTATGAGTTCCATCTTCTCAGGCGCTACCGAAAGCCCCTTCTTGTAGATGAACTTGAATGCGAATATTGTAGCGACCATTGTAATTACTACAATCGGTCCGTCATACATTATGAACGCGATGAACGGTATGTCGGCGGCACTGCCTATCATGATGTTAGGCGGGTCTCCGATAAGTGTTCCGGTTCCGCCTACGTTCGACGCGATTATCTGCGTCATCAGGAACGGAATCGGATTAAGTTCAAGGGTCTTGCAGATACTGAAGGTCATAGGACCTATGAGCAGTACTGTCGTAACATTGTCCAGGAATGCTGAGAGAACAGCCGTGATGATCATGAAGTAGACCATGATTTTCCACGGATTGCCCTTCGCTATCTTAGCCGATTTAACGGCGAGATACTCGAATATTCCGGAATTCTTGACCACCGCTACGAACATCATCATTCCGATGAGAACGCCGATGGTATTAAAGTCGATAAAGCCGAGAGCTTCGTGCGGTTCCAGTATTCCGATCAGTATCAGAAGTACGGCACCGATAAGCGCGCAGGCTGCTCTGTGCAGTTTCTCGGATACTATTACCGCGATAACTGCCACAAAGATGGCTAATGCAATAATCTGCGATGCAGTCATGTATAAATCCTCCTCAAAAACAGTCTGTTTGCGATTGCAGTTAAGTTAGTATCTCATAATAACCAGTTTCAGTCAACAAAAGCGGCCACTTTTGTGACCGCTATTATCGTTATTTTCTGCAAATTTGCATAGGTTTGAGTTTCGATTTTCCCGTTTAATTCTTATTCGCCCTGAGCAGTTTCAGAGTGTTTATTACGCACAGCATCGCGACTCCGGTATCTGCGAATATTGCCAGCCATATGTTTGCGAATCCGATAAGACCGAGAAGGATTACCGCCAGCTTGACTCCCAGCGCCAGAACTATGTTCTGTATGGCGACCGCTCCCGTTTTGCGCGCGATTTTCATGACCTGCGCAATCGCTCCGACATTGGAATTCATGAACACAATGTCAGCCGACTCGATGGCCGCATCAGCGCCTGAACCCATGGCGGCTCCGACATCTGCGCCCGCAAGTACCGGCGCGTCGTTTATTCCGTCTCCGACGAACATTATCTCGCCGTGCTTATCTCTCAAATCGTTCAGTGCCGTCAGCTTCTCATCAGGCAAAAGCTCCGGCCTCACTTCATCTATACCTGCTTCCGCCGCAATCGCTTCCGCCCTGTCTCTCTTGTCACCAGTCAGCATGGCCGTAACCAGCCCCATGCTCTTTATTTCTTTTACTGAAGAAGCGGCATCGTCCTTCAGCTCATCGAATGACACTGTCTTCTTGTCAGTTGATACGTCGCCGTTCACATCCAGAAGTCCTGTGTTTTCGACTATTCCCTTGGTCAGCGTGCCCGTCTTGTCCATGGCAACAATCTTGATTTTCCTGAGACCCTCAAGGGACTTGCCGCTCTTAACAAGAATACCGGCTCTGGACGCTGCACCGACACCCAGGAAGTAAGCCAGCGGCACACTGATTACCAGCGCGCAAGGACAGCTTATTACGAGGAAGGTAATCGCCGTCACGATCCAGTACTTCCATGAAGCGCCCATGATCAGCGGCGGAAGAATCGCTACCAGCAGCGCCAGCGCGCAAACGAT
>CADAHK010000087.1 GCA_902787725.1 uncultured Eubacteriales bacterium
ACTATGAAGTTTTCAATGTTCACGGCCTAAGCCGCTGCCCGCGTTGCCGCGAGCTTTTTTATATTACAGCATGTGCAACCCTCTGTCAACAACTTTTTTGCGTGTTTTTTAAAGTTTTTTCACGGTATTTAAAACACCTCCCGGCGGCTTAACCAAGAGGTGTTTCGGTCTTTTTTTAACATACTATATTTAGTGGTTCGGCGATCAGATGAGCTCAAGAAATGCTTCGATTTCCTTCTGGGTAGTTCCCCAGCTCGTTACCAGTCTGATGCACTGATGGGTCTCCGTAACGACCGGATAAGTCTCGAACATGACCTTCGTCGCGAGGAATTCTGCGAGATCTTTAGGGAACATAGCGAAGACCATGTTTGTCTCCTGCGGAACATAGAATTCATATCCTTTCTCCGCTATGCCTTTTGCCAGCATGTTCGCCATGCGGACAGCATGAGCTCCCAGGTCCAGATACCTGCCGCCTTCAAGGAGCGCGTCGAACTGAACTCCCATCAGTCTGCCCTTTGCGAGAAGACCTCCGCGCTGCTTGACGAGAAAACGCATGTCTTCCTTCAGATCGTCGTTTATGATTACGAGAGCTTCACCGAACATGGCGCCGCACTTCGTTCCTCCGAAGTAGAAGGCGTCGCAGAGCTGAGGAAGGTCTGTGAAATCTGTATTGTTTTTATCGCTGGCCATTGCCATCGGAAGGCGCGCGCCATCCAGGTACATGTAGAGGCCGTGCCTGTTGCAGCACGCGCGGAGAGCCATAAGCTCTTCCTTTGTATATACGAGTCCCGTCTCAGTTGACTGTGAGATGTAGATTGCCTTCGGGAGAACGTAGTGCTCGTCCTCATGAAAGATCATCACTTCATCTATGTCTTCAGGTCTCAGCTTGCCGTCTCTTGTCTTCACGTGATTTATCTTATGTCCCGTCGCTTCTATCGCTCCCGTCTCGTGGACACAGATATGTCCGCTGTCCGCAGAAATCACGCTCCAGTGCGGTCTAAGCAGAAAGGCAGCCAGGGCCGTAAGGTTCGTAAGCGTTCCGCCCGGAATATAATGAACGTCCGCGTCGGGCCATTTGATCATCTCGCGGATCTTGTCCGCGGCTTTCCTGCAGTAGTCATCCTCACAATAACCGTCGTGCAGTTCCATGTTTGTATTAACCAGGGCTTCCAGCACCGCCGGGTGCGCTCCGAGACTGTAATCGTTCTTCAGAAAAATCATTTATGTTATCCTCCCATGCAATCCTGTATGTGATTCGTTTGGGTCATTCTTCGCAGTCTGTCCTCAGGAAAAATTATATATGACAGCCCCGCTTCTCCGCAACCCAAAACAGCGCGCAAAATCAATATCGAACCGCGCCGCTATATGATATAATCAGTAAGAATCTGAAACACGGAGGAAACAATGGCAGTAAAAGTAATCGATGTAAACGTAGGCGTATTTGATGAGAACGACAGAATCGCCGATGAAGTGAGAGCCTATAACAAAAGTAAGGGAACGAGGATGATCAACATAATGGCCTCCCCGGGAGCCGGCAAGACAACCACCCTGCTGCGCACCATAGACGCTCTTAAAGATGAATATAAAATAGGTGTAATGGAAGCCGACATCGAGGCGTCCGTCGACGCTGAAAAAATGATAGAGGCCGGCGTCAGCTCCATTCAGGTCCACACCGGCGGCGAATGCGCAATGGACGCCAGCATGGTGCAGCAGGCGCTAAAAGAATTCGATACCGACGGCATCGATCTGCTTTTCATGGAAAACGTGGGTAATCTGGTCTGCACAGCCGAGCAAGATACAGGCGCTAATTATAATGTAGAAATTCTCTCAGTTCCTGAGGGCGACGACAAGCCCCTCAAGTACCCGCTCATGTTCTCGATCTGCCAGTGCGTACTGATAAATAAAATAGATACGCGAAACTGGTTCAGCTTTGATGACGAAGCAGTTAAAGAGCGCATTCACCGGCTTAACCCTGACGCGGAAGTCATCTTCCTCTCGAGCAAGACCGGTGAAGGCTTCGATCAGTGGCTCGACTGGCTGCGCAGAATATAATCCATCAGAAACTGGGCGCCCCGCACCAGATCATCTTCATCTGTGTCTTCTTCAGGCACGTGGCTGCGTCCGTTTATGCTCGGCACGAACATCATGCCCGCGTCAGTGAATGGCGCCAGCATGGCAGTATCGTGAACCGCGCCGCTGTCCATGACTTTATATATTATGCCCTGCTCTTCGGCCAGAGCCGCCATCCCTTCAATTACCTTTCTTGAAAACGGTATGGCTGAAGAATCGGCAACGTCCCGAACAGCACATTCAACATTACGTCCGTCCGCGATTTCGCAGACGGTTTTTCTTATCCTTTCAACCGCGTCAGATGTGTGCCCGTCATCGTTGCTCCTTATATCGACAGTGAATCTGACCGAATCAGGTATTACGTTCGAGCCGCCCGGACTGACGCTGACTTTGCCTATGGTCGCGACTACGCCGCAACCCGCTTCAAGAGCGACCTTTTCGATGGCGAGTACCGCTTCGGCAAACGCGCTCATGGAATCCCTGCGTCCTTTCATCGGCGACGCGCCCGCGTGATTCCCCAGACCTGAATATGTCACTTCGAGCACATGCATTCCAAAGACAGTATCCACGATGCCTATCTGCAGTCCTTCCGCGTCCATGACAGGCCCCTGCTCTATGTGAAGCTCCAGCGCGCATTCTATGTCCGCCGGATTGACAGCCAAAGGCAGGCTGCTGCCGCTCGCGTCTTCCGTCAGATATCCGCATTCCGCCAGGTGCTCCTTAAGAGTCACTCCGCTGTCATCGGTAAGAGCCGTCAGATCGTCAGCTGTGTACTTGCCCGTGAGAAACTTGCTTCCCGTCATTGTCGAACCGAAGACTGACCCTTCTTCCTCCGCATAGACCATCACCGCCGCGTCCGTGTGCACGCCGTTGTCCGCAAATGTCCGCAGAACCTCCATTCCGCTCATGACTCCGTATATTCCATCGAGCCACCCTCCATTGCGCACGGTATCGATGTGCGAGCCAATGATCAGGCTGCCTTTGCTCTCCGGCGGGCAGACGCGGATGTTTCCGACGGAGTCCGTCTCCATGGAAAACCCGTATTCGTTCGCGATACGGGCCAGATATTCTCTGGCCCGCCCGTCTTCTTCAGTATATGAAAATCTGGTCACCCCCTGGCCGGGAGTTGCTGTGATTTCCCTGAGGTATTTCAGATCATCAATCAGTCTCTGACCGTTTATCTTCATTTATATTACTCTCCTTATCAGCTAACTGTATTCTGCCGCGGAAATGTCCGTCCGGATTTAGTCCTCAGGCTTGTACGCCGCGCCGAAAGGTTCGCCCGCTACGAACTTGCCCTGACCTTTGTGGCCTACATACTCAGCATTGTCTACTATGACTTCGCCTCTAAGGAACACCGTCTCAGGACGGCCCTTCTGCTCGAAGCCCTCGAAGGCTGAGTAGTCGACGCCTTCCGCGCTTGTCTCTGCCGAGATGACTCCTCTGTATTCAGGATCGTATATTACGATGTCCGCGTCGAATCCCGGGGCCAGCTGGCCTTTGCTTGTGAGACCGTTCGTCTTTGCAGGCATCGTCGCGTACAGATCTACCAGTCTGCTCGGTGAGATCTTTCCCGTCTCGACACCGTATGTCCAGAGAACCGTAAGTCTGTGCTGAAGGCTTGGAGCTCCGTTCGGAATGTCTGCGAAGGACTTGCCCTCTCCGTATCCCATGTGCTTCTGCTCCGCGTAGTCGAATCCGCAGTGATCCGAACTTACCGCGTTGAGCCACTTGCGGTCAACTGCTTCCCACAGAGCGTCTCTGTGTTCCTGTGTTCTTAAGGCCGGCGAGCATACGTACTTGGCACCTTCGTAACCCGGCTTCGCCAGATCGGACTCATCAAGAGTCAGATAGTGTGTACATGTCTCACCGAATATTCTCTGTCCTTTAGCGTAGGCGTCCTTGATCTCCTGCAGGGCTTCCTTGCATGTTACGTGAACTACATAGAGCGGCGCGTCGGCAAGCTCAGCCAGATAGATTGCGCGCCTGGTGGCTTCCGCTTCAACGACCGGAGGTCTGGACACCGCGTGATAGTACGGCCCAACTTTACCCTCAGCTATTAGCTTCTTCGTGAGCACATCTATCATGTCGGCGTTCTCCGCGTGCACCATGATCGTAACGCCGGCTTCTTTACCTTTCAGCATGGCGCTCAGAATGGCGTCATCATCCGCGTGGAAGAACTGGCCCTTATACGCCATGAACAGTTTCATCGTAGGATATCCGGCTTCCGCCAGCTTAGGAATCTCGTCGATTACTTCAGGACGGGGATCTGTCATTACCACGTGGAATCCGTAGTCGACCATTGAGATGCCTTCCGCGTCGGACTTTTTATAATCCTCAAGTGATTCAACAAGGCCTTTGTCCTTCACCTGATTTACAAACTCTATTACAGTAGTCGTTCCGCCTAGAGCCGCCGCGTTTGATGTTTCGAAGCCGCGCACCTTGCTGCCTTTGTACACGAACGAAAAGTGAACGTGCTGATCGATGCCGCCCGGCAACACATATTTCCCCGTGGCATCGAATACTTTGTCCACATCAGGCTCGGCATTTACGCCGATGGCCTTGATCTTCTCTCCGTCGATCAGGATGTCTCCCACGAACTGGCTGTCAGCAGTTACGATGGTTCCGTTCTTTATCAGTGTTCTCATCTTTTCCTCCTTTATATATAGCTGTTTCGCAGCTGTTTATTCCTGCTGCTTTGGTTTATCGCTTCTTATGGCTAAAGTATACCACACCACGGCTGCTCATGTGTGGTATAATCAGTCAGAAGATATCGTAATATTAGGAGGTAAACTTTTATGAGTACTGATGATCTTAAAGCAAAGGCAGAAGGCATTCTTGATGGCGGTAAGGAAAAGGCCGCATCTATCCTCGAGGACGGCGGAAAGATGGACCAGCTTCTGGAGCAGGTCGAGGCCAAACTGGAAACCGTTCCAAAGGCAGGCGTATACCTCGCTGATGTTCCTCGCATGATCGCGCTTCTGAAGGACTACATCCAGAAAGACTACACTGATGCTCCAAAGAAATCTCTGATTTTCATCGTAGCTGCGCTTCTCTATCTGATCAATCCTAAGGACATCATTCCTGACACGGTCCTCGGAGTAGGTCTGATTGACGATGCTGCAGTAATCGCGGCATGCATCGCGCTCACAAAGAATGACCTGGATGCCTACGATGCATGGAAGGATGCAAAGGCAGCGGCAAAAGCATAAGCGGCCATTGCCCTGCGTATGTTAGAATCGGAATTTTTCAAACGAAGCAGACCGGATTACCGCAAGCTCGAATCTTTCGGATTCCGGAACAATAACGGGACATTTGAATACAGCGAGGATCTGCCGGGCGGGCAGTTCCGCGCGGAGTTTAGTGTAACCGCAAACGGCGAAGTCAAAGGCAGGGTCATCGATCTGGAAACAGACGATGAATACCTGCCTGTTCGTTTTGAGGCCAGCATCGGAAGCTTCAGCGGCCACGTCAGGGAAATGTATCTGGACTTTCTGGGCAAAATCAGAAACGCCTGCTTTGTTCCCATGCACTTCATCTT
>CADAHK010000088.1 GCA_902787725.1 uncultured Eubacteriales bacterium
AACCGGATCAGCCCACGATCAGGTTGAGGATTTCCTTTGCGAAGGTGATGATGACGCCGCCCGCCAGAGTCAGGAAGCCGTTGGAACGCTGGCTCGGGTCGTGGCTCTGGAAGCTGAGGCCGACCTGCACGATACCCCAACCGAGAAGGATGAGGCCGACCGCACGGATCAGGCCGAAGATGAAATCGGACAGGTTGTTGACGACCGTGATCGGGTCACCGGCTGCGAATGCGGTAACGCTCATGCCCATAATCAGGGCAAGGGACAGGACCGCTGCAGCATAGAAGCGGAAGCCCTTCTTGACCTTGCCGGGAATCTCCGTTTTCTGAGTGTTGTTCTTACGATTGATGTTTTTCATGTTCTTCTTTCTCCTTTTTATCAAATATTTCTTGGAGCTCTTCTTCTGAGAGCAGTTCAAAATCGTGTAGTTCCGGCTTAATCTCCCGTGCCTGCTTAACAACGTTCTTGTCAAACACGAAAGACATAGCCGCTATGCTTCTGGTGTCTTCACCGTGCGTAAACGCCGGTGCTCCGCCATCGGTGGTTTCCCGTACATTGGGATGATGAAGAATGTCGTACTTGAAATCCTGCACGGGACGCTCACCGCGTATAAAAAGAAGTGCGTACTGATTGTCCAGCATACGCACTTCGTCAGGTGTCATAAGCTCACGCCCTGTGAGCTGGTAGTTTGTTGAGTAGCTTCCATTTCTCCCGCGAGATCGACCGTAAGTGTTCGTGTCGATGGTCTCCTTGCCAAGCAGCTTTGAGACATACTCATGGGTGGACTGCTCATTACCGCCGAGGTAGAGAAACTCGTCGCAGTTGCCGACGATGGACTCCCATTGTTTCTCAAACAGGGCTTTGAGCTGCGCCAGATTCTGAATGATGATGGAAACTGAAATCTCCCGCGAACGCATGGTAGACAGCAGTTTGTCGAACTCATCGGGTAGGGCGACATTGGCGAACTCGTCCATGACGAAATGGACATGAACGGGAAGCCTGCCACCGTGGACAGAATCGGCTTGATAGTAGAGTTGTTGGAATAGCTGCGTGTACAGCATACCGACGATAAAATTGAAAGAGGAATCGTTATCCGGGATAACAGCAAACACCGCTGTTTTCCTTTCTCCGATCTCACCCAAATCCATTTCATCGGTCTGCGTAATGCCTGCAAGCGAATCCAGGTTGAACTTCTCCAGTCTGGACACCAAGGAGATCTGGATCGACTTCAATGTCTTTGCGCTGCCGGAGTGGTACGCCCGATAGTATTTGAGCGCAATATGCTCCGGGTTCTTCGCTTCCAACCGTTCAAAGAGCTCGTCAAGGACCGAAAGATAGTCCTCGTTGTTCTCTTTCACATCGCCCGCTCTGATCATTTCCATCACCATCGGAAAGTTCTGTTCATCAGGTGGAGCCTCGTAATGAAGGTAACAAACAAGAGCCTTCAAGAGCATAGCCGCAGTCTGATCCCAGAAGGGGTCCTGCGTTTGGCTGCCCTTTGGCGTTGTGTTCTTAAACAGGTTGGTTGTGAGACGCTGAATATCGTCGTCGCTTTGCAGATAAACAAAGGGGTTGTAGCAGTGGCTCTTTTCCATATTGATAAGGTCAAGAACCTTGATGTCGTATCCGTGCTCTTTCAGGAGGTTTCCGGTGTCCCGGAGCAGTTCTCCCTTCGGGTCAAGCACTACGAAGCTCGTATTTGCGTTCATGATGTTCGGCTTGGCGAAAAATCTCGTCTTACCGGCACCAGAACCACCACATACCAGTACATTCAGGTTTCTTCTGTGCTTTCGACCGTCAAGCCCGATTGCGACATTTTGCGTGAGAATCTTGTTCTCTGTCTTATCCTTGTTGGCATATTTCTTGTTGACTGAGCCAGCCGTGCCCCATTTGGCTGAGCCATGTTCTTCTCGTCGCCTGTAATTGTGCTCTGAGGAAAGATAGACGCCGATTGCAATTCCATAGGCCAGAAGCAAAACGAGGACAGCTTTTACACTGTCCTCGCAAAGCTCTATTCTGAATGGGTTTTGCATTATCGTTCCGAACTGCTGCACCAGCCCGATCAGACCATCCTCCAGGCAGGGAGCAATCAACAGGCCAAGCCATACAACAGGGATTATGCCAAGGAGATAGAGGATCACATTCTGTTTGGAAAGCTTATCTTTCCTCACGTTCAGCTCTCCGCTTCTCCTTTTTCGTTGGGGCATCAATGACCTTCAGGATCAGATCGTTGATATCTTCCGTAGGCTTATCGTCCTTCAGAAGGTCGTTCCGGAAATCCATCAGGCCGCTTACCATAAGACGCTGCTCGAATTCGTCCAGCGTCAGGACCTTTTTCTCCTCTGCCATGTCGCCATCTCCTTATCTCGCCTCGTCTCTGCGTTCAACCGGCTGGCGATTCTTGTCCAGAACCTTTGCCATATCCGCAGAGATCACGTTGGCAACGTCACGGATTTTGGAAAGCTCGGTCCTCACGGAACGGGCATCCATCGTGGACATGTTCTCCGGCAGACGGTCAAATCGGAACATATCCTTCGGGAGGTTATTGCGACTGCACAGCACATAGGAGGCGCAGTAGGCAACAAAGGCGTTGTCGCTGCGCTTATAATCACCCTTGTCCAGATGGGCATGAGCAAGCTCCTGGGAAAGGCCACGGAACAGATCCGGTGCCTCCAGCCCACCGCGAACAAAAATCATCTTATCCTGCGGGCGATAGACCGCATTGATACCCTCCGGCATTTCCTGGCTGATCTTGATCGGGCAGGGAGCGTTGTGAATAAGCGCCTTGAGCAGAAGGCGGTCGTCACGTCTCACATTCCCGCGATCCTTGGGCTTGGCGTTGGTCTGACTGATATCGAACACCTTTTTGGAGTTGTAGCTCACGCCGACCGAACCGTCCTCCTTGGTGAACTCCTCACCGGGTTCCAGAAGGACAATTCCGACTTCGCCCTTCTTGATATACACGCCGTTCTCTCTCCAGCTTTTGGAGTCAGCAAGCTGGGTTGCCTCCGGCCTCTGCGCCGTGATGAGAAGGGCGTTGCCCACCGAATAGCGGTCAAAGTGCGCCTGGACATCCAGATAAGACTGGAAGAGCGCACCGTCGTTGGCCATGTGCTCGGCGGTCGTGTCGATCAGAGCGAAAGCATCTTCGCGCTCCTGCTTCTTCTGCGCTGCCCATTCCTCCTTATCGAAAGAGGAATAGCTCTTTTCGTCCGTCTCCACGGACTGGCTTGCATTGAAAATGTCATCATAGTTTGCCATGATTTATCTCTCCTTTTCCTTTTTCTTCTTGGGCACCTCGATGTGCTCCGGCCCCTTCGTAGGAGCGTCTTTCGTTCTCTGCGCGGAATCCGACCTCTGTCTCTGTTCCTCCCGGATCTCCTTCATCGTCTCTCGCACAGACTTCCGGCTCCGTTCCGGTGAATCAGAGATACCCCTGTCGGTTTTCTCGCGCGGCCTTGAGGTAGGCTCGGACTGACGGGACTTCGCATTCCGGCCTTCTGTGGGGTTTTGCGTCTGAGCCTCTTCCTTGTTGGGCTGTTTCGCAAGCATGGCGTCAACGAAAGCTTCATCCTTATCCTTTTCCGTGGTATGACGGTCAGGTTCCGGACGGTCACTGTTCTTTTCCTCGTTTGCCTTGACGATTTCGCCCCTTGCTGTAGCCAGATCGGTCGTGGCAATTCCAAAGCGTTCAAAGATGCGGTTGATTTTGCTCGCGTCTTCGGCACGGACAAACACGTCGGTATGGCCGTCCGTGTCCGTCTTATCCTTGAGGACGCAGTACAAGACGCCGTACTTCTTGGCCTCCCGGCAGAACTTTTCCAGTTCATTGTCGCTCACAGAAAACACCTTGAGTTCTTTTCCACTCCTGAGCATACTGGTAAGCCTCGTTTTGCCGCGCGTCTTTTTCTGATCCTTAAGGACCGCATAGAGAAGAACAGCCAGCCGCTCCGCAGCTTTACCGCTGATCTTTGCGGCAACTTCAACCCCGTTCAGGGTCATTCTCACGACTTGTTCTGCCGCCTCTCCTGACGAGTAACTCATCTGTCGTTTTCTCCTTTCTTTCAGATTCCTGCTGCCGGATATCCTCAAGGTTCTCATGAACCCTTGCAGACCGCTCGGCAATGGCGGTGCAAAGCTTGATTTCCTTGCGTATGGCACTCATTTCGCTGGTAATAACGTCAACCTGGGCTTTTATCTCCGCAGAGCCTTTCTCATCGTTCCGACGAGCACACTGCCTCTGTTTGTTCTTTAATCCCTTGCGTTCATTGTCCAGCGTCTTTATCAGAGCTTCCTTATCGGCTTTGTACGATAAAAGCTCCTCCGTAGTCGTGATACCTGTACGCCCAAGAAAATCAGCCTGAGCAATATACTGATCGAGCTTCGTCACATCTTCGCGCAAAAAAACCGACACCTTTTTGATAGATGCCGGCTTGTGAACGATGATATGAAGTTCGTAACAGTAGTAAAGATAGAGGGCATATAGCCCGGTTGCTTTTTGCGCCTTTTCCTTGTAGTGATAGTAAGGTGATTTCTTGTCTTCCTTCACTTCCGGGAAGGGCACTCTTTTTCGGATATTGTTCTGGATGCGCTGCTTGATGGATTCGAGCTCATAGAACTCTCCCAGCCCGTCCAGACGGAAGTGTTTTTTGCCACGAGGGATAACGATTGGATGTTGTCGCGGAGCGCCTGTTTCTGTCTTTGTCACAATCTTATATCCCATTTCTTCCATTACGCGGATGAAATCCTTTTCCGTGGTTGAGGCAAGAATTGCACGGTCAATATCCGCGCGGATCGTGTCTCTGACTGTAGGCTTTCCATTCTTCTCAGCAGCCCACTCTCCGTAATTCTTCTTTTTCCCGTCAGGGTTCTCAATCACGGAAATCCGTGCTTCGCGGCACAGCCGGTCTGATACTTCTCTCATGTGTCTGTAATCCTGCGGCGAATTGTAGAACTTTAGGCCGTCCACATCTGAAACGGAATTGATGACGAAATGATTATGATAATGGCCCGTGTTGCAGTGGGTCGCAATCACAACCTGGAAGCGGTCTCCCCAAAGCTCCTTGGCAAGAGCCACACCGATATTGTGCGCGGTATCCGCATCCACCTCATCAGCCTTGAAGGACTGGTAGCCGTGGTAACAGACTCTGCCGTCTTCTTTACCGTACCGATGCTTCACCTCCATGAACTCCTTTGCCGCATTTTCTTCGCTTGAAAGATTCAGGCAAGTCACAAGAGCTCTGGTCTCCGTCTTCATCTCATCGGCGGCATATTCAATTACGCCTTCGATTTCATGAAGCTTCAAGAGGCTTTTCTTATCATGCGTCTTTTCGGGATTTCTGGCGTAGTTAATGACCTTATCCACTCTGCCTTTGATCGGCCAGATAGAGGTGACTGCCATCAACCCGTGCCGGAGGTATAAGCGTCGGAGACCAGTTTCGTCGCCGTTCTAAGTTCCTCCAGTCCTTTTCTGAATTGGGGCATATCCGGGACGTTTGTGGAATTGAATCGCTTCAACGTCTGATCCAGATTGTACCCGGCCTGACGCATGGCACGGATAAGGTAAGGAACATCAGCAGGCGGCGCTTCCTTAACCTCTTTGTTTGCAAC
>CADAHK010000089.1:0-1735 GCA_902787725.1 uncultured Eubacteriales bacterium
TATGAGGACGGCGCACTGTCAAAGGCTGTGACAAGAGGCGACGGGGTTATAGGCGAGGTAATCACCGCCAACGCCAGAACCTTCATCAACATACCTGTATCAATCCCTGAGAAGGGGCAGGTGGTAGTGAGGGGCGAGGCTGTAATCAGCTACAGCGACTTCGAGAAGATAAACACCGATGGTACATACAAAAACCCGAGGAACCTGTGCAGCGGATCGGTGAGACAGCTGAGCAGCAAGATCACCGCGGACAGGCACGTGAGATTTTACGCCTTCTCTCTGGCCTCAGGCGGAGGCGATTTCAGATTCCGCCACGAGCAGTCTGAGTGGATGAGAGAGCAGGGCTTTGAAACAGTCGAGGACGTACCGGTAACAGCGGATACCATCGCAAAGGCAGTCGAAGATTACTCACACAAGATAGCTGATTTCGACATTCCGTCGGACGGGCTCGTTCTTATATATGATGACATTGAATATGGTAGGTCTCTGGGTACTACAGCGAAGTTTCCGCGCGATTCAATCGCGTTCAAGTGGCAGGATGAAATGAGGGACACCTGTCTGCGTGAGATTCTTTGGAACGCGTCCAGAACGGGACTGATAAATCCGATAGCCATTTTCGACCCTGTTGAGCTTGAGGGCACAACAGTAAGCCGGGCGTCCGTTCACAACCTGAGCATCGTCAGGGAGCTCGAACTCGGTGAGGGCGATACGATAAGCGTCTACAAGGCCAACATGATAATCCCGCAGATTGCGGAGAACAGATCCAAAGGCATGGAGAGCACCGATGACGGGCAGCCGAGGAAGCTCTTCGGACCGCCTGAAAAGTGCCCTGTATGCGGACGTGACACGCAGATCATGAGCGACAACGGCATTGAGACAGTACACTGCGTCAATGAGGAATGTCCAGCCAAGATGATCAAATCCTTCACTCATTTCGTGAGCAGAAATGCCATGAACATAGAGGGGCTGTCAGAGGCAACGCTTGAGAAGCTTGTTGACGAGGCCCTGATAAGAACGCCTGCGGACATATTCAGGCTGGAAGGGTGCAGGGAGCGCATAGTTTCAATGGAAGGATTCGGCGACAAGTCCTTCGAGAATCTGCTGGCTGCCGCCGAGAAGGCTTCACACACTACGCCTGACAGACTCCTGTACGCGCTGGGCATTCCGAACATCGGAGTCGCCAACGCGAGGATGATCGCCAGAGAGTGCAGGAACAGCTGGAGCCGCATCGCCGGACTGACTGAAGAGGAACTGTCTGGCATAGAAGGCATCGGCGATATAATGGCGAAGGCCTATGTGGAGTTTTTCGCGAAACCTGATAATATAGAGAAGGTGGAAGACCTCCTCAGCGTTCTCACGATAGACGAAAGTTTCGAAGAGGCCGCCGATACGCTGGCGGGAAAGACCTTCGTAATTACGGGAAGCCTGGAACACTTCGAGAACAGAGACGCCGCAAAGGCAAGAATTGAGGAGCTGGGAGGAAAGACGGCAGGCTCAGTCAGCAGCAAGACCGATTACCTTATAAACAACGACATCAATTCCGGTTCAGGCAAAAACAAGAAAGCCAAGGAACTGGGAGTACCGATTATTACAGAAGAAGAATTTCTGGAGATGATAAAGTGAAACTTCCAACTGGAAAACTGGACAGCGATCTGCTGAAAGAAATCGTATTTGACAAGATCACATACAGAAGCGACGATGTCAGGGTTCGTCCCGGAATCGGCGAAGACTGCGC
>CADAHK010000089.1:1751-7345 GCA_902787725.1 uncultured Eubacteriales bacterium
ACGGACCCCATCTCATCAACTGTAAGCGACATAGGAAGGCTTGCTATTCATATAACCTGCAATGACATCGCGTCAAACGGCATACAGCCTCTGGGCATAATGCTGGCCTGCATGCTGCCGGAGGGAACAACTGACGAAGACGTTGAGAAAATCATGGACCAGGCGGCGACGGCGGCGGCCCTTGTCGGAGTAGAGATAATAGGAGGGCACACGGAGATAACACCTTCAGTCAAGCAGCCTCTCATAGTATCGACGGCCATAGGCAAAGCTCCCGCGGGCACTTCCCAGAGCGGCAACGACATGGAGCCGGGCGACTATATAATGGTAACCAAATCAGTCGGGCTCGAGGGAACGGGCATTATCGCCTGCGACCACGAGGAAGAACTGAAACAGGCTCTGGCGGATGACGGCTCCAGGCTTATCAGCGATGAAGAGATAGCATCTGCGAAGGCAATGCTGGAACTTGTCAGCGTCGTGCCGGAAGGCGTGGCCGCCGGCAGAGTAGGCACCCACGGCATGCATGACATCACCGAGGGCGGAGTGCTTGGCGCCATATGGGAGATGTGCCAGATTTCAGGAACTGGCGCCGAGGTGTGGGAAGACGCCATGCCGGTAAAGCCTGAGACCAGGAAAATCTGCGGACAGTTCGACGTTGATCCTCTGAGACTCATATCAAGCGGATCCATGATAATCATCGTTCCTAAGGACAAAAAATCCGAAATGGAAGAAGCGATGAAAAAAGCAGGTGTGGAAGCCTCAATAATTGGTATAATAAAAGAGAAATCAGAAGGAATCTGCATGGCGAGACACGTTCAGACGTGCGGCCGTGAAGGAATGGGAAGAATCAGAGTGAAGATTGACCCGCCTTACGCAGATGAGATATATAAGACTGTAAAATAACCAGAACGGGGAAATGCGAAATGGAAACTAATCTTCTTTTCCTGGCTTTGCTTCCGGGAATACTAATCATCATTTTCATATTCAGAAAGGACAAGGTTGAACACGAGCCGTGGCCGCTCATATTCAAGCTGGTTTTATTCGGCGCGATATCCTGCGTACCGGCGATATTCGCGGAGCAGTTCATGACTGCGATCGGGCCGTCAAATAACACCAATCCAATTGCCTTTGCAGTATATGAAGCTTTCCTGGTTGCGGCGCTCTGCGAGGAAGTTTGCAAGTTCCTGCTGCTCAGGCTGGGATCGTGGAGAAACAAGAACTTCGACTACAGGTTTGACGGCATAGTGTACGGAGTCGCGGTCGCGGTTGGTTTTGCCCTTCTTGAAAATGTAATGTATGTAATGGAAGGCGGACTGTATGTCGCTTTGATGAGAGGCGTTCTGGCAGTACCTCTCCACGCTTTCTGCGGCGTGTTCATGGGAGTGTTCTACGGGGCCGCCAAGAGATATTCAATCGAGGGAAAGCACAGCCAGTCGGTAAAGGCGACGCTGCTGGCGCTTATTGTTCCGATGATAATCCACGGAATATACGATTCGCTTGCGTTCATGGGAGAATACGGAACGACAATTATCCTTCTGGCCTTCGTTCTGTTCATGTACATAGTAGCAGTCAAGGCCGTGAACAAGTACTCCAGAGAAGACTGGAGCGCCGCGTTCTACAGACAGAATCTTTCATGAAATACCGCTATTGACGGTAAAAAATATTGATACTATAATCAGCTGTAGTCAAATTGCCTTTTGATGGTTCCGTGGGCATGGTTTGGGTCCTGCGCAATAGGACGCCGTGAACCTTGTCAGGTCCGGAAGGAAGCAGCAATAAGCGGATAGTCTTATGTGCCGCAGATAAGCCTTCTCCAACGCCTGCGGGATCATCAAAGGGCAATTTGCAGATAGAGAGCAGTTAAGGGAGCAGTTAAATGTACAAAGCGCTTTACAGGCAGTACCGCCCGGAAGTATTCGACGAGGTGCTCGGACAGGATCACATCGTACGGATATTAAAGAATCAGATAGCGACATCAGGCACCAGCCATGCCTATCTTTTCTGCGGGACGAGAGGAACAGGCAAGACCACTACCGCCAGACTTCTGGCCAAGGGGCTGAACTGTCTCTCCGACGGCGAGAGACCGTGCGGAGAATGCGCCAACTGCCGCGCGATCAAAGAAGGAAGCTTCCTTGATGTAATAGAGATCGACGCTGCTTCAAACAACGGCGTTGATGATGTCAGGGAGCTGAGGGAGAGCGTCAAATATCCGCCGGCGACCGGACGCATGAAGGTCTACATCATAGACGAAGTGCACATGCTCTCACAGGAGGCGTTCAACGCTCTTCTGAAGACTCTAGAAGAGCCGCCTGAGTACGTAACCTTCATACTGGCGACCACGGAAGTGCACAAGCTCCCGGCGACGGTGCTCTCCAGGTGCATGCGTCTGGATTTCAGAAGAGTTCCGGAGGCTGTGCTGATCAAGGGCATGGCGGACATATGCTCGAAGATAGGCATCGATGTATCGGAGGACGCCCTCAGGATAATCGCAGCCAATTCCGACGGATCAGTCAGAGACGGACTTAGCATTCTGGACCAGTGCATCTCAGGCCGCGACAGCAAAGTCGGAGCGGAAGATGTTCTCGAATTTCTCGGCGCATCCGGAGATGAGGATTTCATAAAGCTAACGGATCTCGTCAGGAAGAAGAAAACAGAGGAAGCAATCGTGTTCCTCGACGGAATTCTCTCAGACGGCAAGGACGTCCGTCAGTTCATGAGGGACTGGATCAACCACTACAGGAATCTTCTTATGGTCAGGTTCATGAGGAATCCGGAGACGGTGATCAGCATGTCCGCCGAGAACATTGACCGCATAAGGCGCCAGGCGGCTGTCCTGGAACTCGAGGACATAAACAGAGGCATTCTGGAACTGTCGTCCATGGCGGATGAAGCCAGGTGGTCGACTCAGCCGCGCATCCTGCTGGAGCTGGCAATAGTCAGACTGTGCATGGGAGCGGGGCAGATCCGCGAGCTTTCGGAAGTCGAATTTGATGATCCGGCACCGATGCCCGCGGCAAAGCCGGCTGTAAAGGCAGAACCGGCCGCGGCTCCGGAACCCGTTGAGGCTGAGAAGCCTGCTGAACCGGCAGAAGCCGAAATCGTACCGCAGGCAGCTCAGGCAAAGGCAGCAGAAGGCTTCGACTGCGAAGACATCTGGAACAAGGTCTTTGAGGACGGAGAGAGCGAGCAGGGAAGCATATATCTGATAAGAAACGGCGGACGGATCACGTCCATAGATGAAAACACATTTACCGTTGCTGTAAACAACTCTTTCGTAAAAGAGCACGCGGAAAAAAGCAGAAAACTTATAGAACATCTCGTCGAAAAACATACCGGCGCGTTCAGAGCAATGAATCTGGTTCTCGCCGGCGGCGGACAGCCGGAGAAGACGGCTGACGAGATAGCCGCGCAGGCCTCGGATGTTCTTGGGATAAAAGTAGAAGTGAAATAAGAAGATAATAGATTAACAGGAGGAAACATGGGCAAAGGAATGAAAGCAGGCAAGAAGCCTAAGCAGCCTAAGATGGGCAACGCGCAGCAGATGGCGCAGATGCAGGCAATGCAGCGCGAGATGGATAAGGTCCAGGAAGAGATAGAGCAGATGGAGACGACTGCCACATCAGGCGGCGGCGCTGTTACCGTAACTGTAACAGGAAAGAAAGAGATCAAGGACATACAGATCCAGCCAGAAGTCTGCGATCCGGATGATATCGAAATGCTTCAGGATCTCATCCTCGCTGCGGCGAATGAAGCCCTTCGTCAGATGGAAGAGATATCTCAGAACGAGATGAGCAAATTCACATCAGGTCTTGGCATTCCGGGACTGTAAACAATGAAGTATTACGCAAAACCACTTAACAAGTTGATCAATGAACTGGCGCGTCTCCCCGGAATAGGGGAGAGAACCGCCCAGAGGCTGGCTCTTCACATTCTGTCAATGAATGATGAGGAGGCTTTTGCGTTATCTGACGCGATCAGGGACGCGAAAGAGACCATGAAGTTCTGTTCCGTCTGCGGAAACCTGACGGATACAGATCCGTGCGCCATCTGCTCGGACAAGAGCAGGGACGCCAGCACTATATGCGTCGTCGAGAGCCCCAAGGACGTCCTCGCCATGGAGAAGATAAGAGAGTACAGAGGATACTACCATGTGCTCCACGGCGTAATATCTCCAATGGACCAGAAGGGACCTGACGACATCAACCTCAAGAGTCTGATTACAAGGCTGCAGGATCCAGCAGTGAAGGAGCTGATCATCGCGACGAATCCGACAATAGAGGGAGAGGCGACGGCGGTCTACATTGCGCGTCTGATCAAGCCGAGCGGCATAAAGGTTTCCAGAATCGCGCACGGTATTCCTGTGGGAGGAGACCTTGAGTACGCGGACGAGGTCACGCTTCTGAAGGCAATAGAAGGCAGAAGAGAGCTGTAGAGAGGAGCAAACATGGACAGTTTCATGCAGACTCTTGAAGAAATAGGAAAGAATCCTGTCGTAATGAAATGGGCCGGAGCGGTCGTTCTGGCACTGCTGGGACTGGGCTTCATGCGCGTGCGCAGGCACTCCATGAAAAGCAGTCTTGCCTTTGCGGGAGGAATTCTGGGTATGATCATAGTTCTGAGTCTGATTAAATATGTATTTTTATAAGAACAGGCAATTCGTAAAAACAACACTTTAAAGCATTGACGTTGCCAAAATAGACGCATATAATTAACTATGTTAAAAATATGCGTTGTTTTTTTATTTTATCCGCTATTATCTAAAAAGCTTTTAGGAGGAATCTTATGGACGAAGAAAAAAAGGCTGTAGCAACGGCCGAAGAAGGTTCACAGGATCTAAAGCGAGGTATTGCTGAATGGCAGGTCGCATTCATCGGCCTGGGCGGCGTTATCGGATCCTGCTACTTCCTGGGCGTAGGCTGGGACATCGAAGTTATGGGTCCTGGTGTTTTCTGGGCATTCCTGCTCGTAGGTGTCATCGTATTTGGTCTGATGATTTCCTACGCTGAACTCCTGGTTAATCTGCCTCGTTCCGGATCGTTTATCGCTTATACCAATGAATTCCTTGGGCCGACGGTTTCAACCGGATTCGGCTGGGCATTCTGGTTCAACTGGGTATGTTACGTACCGTCTGAAGCGATCGCTGTATCCGCGGCACTGCAGGCAATAACCGGCATCACCAGTACTGTGGCATATGTCGCGTTTGCGATAGGCACCATGATGGCACTGACATTGATCAACTGCTTCGCGGTAGACATATTCGCGAAGATCGAGTCCGGACTGGCCATCACAAAAGTTATCATCATCATCCTGTTCATCCTCATGGGTCTTGGTATCTGGGTTGGATTCTGGGGCAGCCCTCAGGGCGAGCTTGCAGCTTACAACATCACCGAAGGCTTCAAGGGTGCAGGAATCAACTTCCAGCCTGAATACAGCGTATTCGACAACTGGTTCCCTCATGGCATACTGATCATCTCTGTAATGATGGTAGTAGTACTCGTTACTATGCAGGGTACTGAGATTGTAGGTCTGGCAGCAGCTGAATCAAAGAACCCTGAGGTTGCGGTACCGAAGGCATGCAGAAGCGTAGTATATCGTAT
>CADAHK010000090.1 GCA_902787725.1 uncultured Eubacteriales bacterium
ATCTTCCAGATTGTTTATGTTTCTTATAAGATATGTGTGCTTTGTGACAGGGATCGTGATGTTGGAGATGGCAACCTCCTGGAACGCGTCACGTCCGATGAGGTTGTCCGCAACGTTCGCCGTGATGGCAACCATCGGAATGCTGTCCATGAAGGCGGTTGCGATGCCTGTCGTCAGGTTTGTCGCTCCCGGGCCGCTCGTCGCGATGACTACTCCTGTCTTGCCTGTGGCTCTGGCGTAGCCGTCAGCCGCGTGGGAAGCGCCCTGTTCATGGGCCGTCATGACGTGGTTGATCCTGTCAGAATACTTGTAGAGCGCGTCATAGATATTGAGAGCCGCGCCGCCCGGATAACCGAATACCGTATCGACGCCGTGCTCAAGCAGAATTTCCATGACCAGCTCAGAACCGTTAAGTCGCATGATGTCTGTTCCTTTCCTATAATTATGTGCTTTTGCGCGCAGCATTTTCCCATGTGCCCGCATGCACTTACGATTATATATGAACACAGAACAAATGCAAGCAGAAATATCAAAAGTTTGTTATTGAACACAATTGGAAATAAAAATCATTGTTGAGCACAAATAAAAAATCATAATTAATGCCAAATTGCATCAACAATCGAATTTTTTAAGCACTTTTTTTGTCGATGTGTGTTGACTATTTGCCCTTAAACTGTTATTGTTCTTTTATTGTTTTTACCGCATTAGTTCTTTAACAGAAAGAGATAGGTTGCCTTTGCAGGCAACGGACCAAGATGAGTTATTACGACGAGTACAGACAGAAACTGAAGACTCCGGAGGAAGCGGTTAAGGTTGTCAAGGACGGGGACTGGATAGATTACACGATCTCCCAGGGACAGCCTGTTCTGCTTGACGCCGCTCTTGCCAAGAGAAAGGGCGAGCTTAAGGACGTCAACTGCAGAGGTTATTTCATGTTCGAGCCTTTGCAGATCGTCGAACAGGATCCGGAGCGCGAGAGCTTCACGTACCACAGCTGGTACACGGCCGGCATCGAGAGGAAGTACTGGAACAAGGGACTCATCAGCCACACGCCGATGATGTACCGTAACCAGAGCAGCTTTTATCAGCTCGGCTACATCAAAGTCAACGTCGCCATGATGTGCGTTTCGCCGATGGACGACGATGGCTATTTTAACCTGCATTTTGGAGTCGCTACGGCCAAGCCGGTTCTGGAAGCGGCTGATATTGTAATACTGGAAGTCAATGAACGACTGCCGCGCGTAAGAAATCTACGCGAACGACTGCAGATGGGCATCGACGCGAACAGGATCCACATCAGTGACGTGGACATCGTAGTCGAAGGGGAGCACCACCCGATGGTAGAGATCAAGTCGCCTCCTCCAAGCCCTGAAGAAGTAGCCATCGCAGATTTCATCGCACCGGAGATCCCGGAGAGGGCTGTGCTGCAGCTGGGCGTCGGCGGAATGCCGAACATCCTGGGCGAGCACCTGGCCAAATCCGACATTCAGGATCTGGGTTGTCACAGTGAGCTGATAACGGACGCTTTCTTTAATCTGTACGAGCAGGGAAAGCTGACGAACAAATACAAGGAAGTATATCAGGGAAGAAGCGTATTCGGCATCTGCGCGGGAAGCCAGAGCCTGTACGACTGGCTGAATGACAATCCGGAGTGCTGCGGTGATATGGTAAGCCATGTCAACGATCCGGCTGTCATCGGACAGCTAAGCAACGTAATAGCCATAAACGGATGCGTCAGCGCCGACCTTTACGGGCAGGTATGCTCGGAGAGCGTAGGCACGCGGCACGTATCTGGAACAGGCGGTCAGGTAGATTTTGTTGAGGGAGCTTACCGTTCACCGGGAGGCAAGGCTTTCCTGTGCATGAACAGCGCATATAAAGATAAAGACGGAAAGCTTCACAGCAATATCAAGCCGTACTTTTCGGCGGGGGACATCGTAACAACCCCGCGTTCCATGACTCACTACATAGTGACGGACCAGGGCAAAGTCAACCTGGCGGGCCGGAACACATGGGAGAGAGCAGAGCTCATGATCAGCATCGCTCACCCGCAGTTCCGCGAAGAGCTCATCAAGGCAGCTGAAGAGCAGGGTATCTGGAAGCTTTCTAACAAGAGATGAGCAAAGGCAAACATAAAAAACAATAGTTAGTGATTGTAAAAGCATGCCTTGTGCGGGGCATGCTTTTAGTTGTATAATAATACATTAGTTCTTTTGAAAACAGATAAGGACAGAAAAGAGGAAAAAATGGCAGAGAAAACCTTCATGACGATGGAAGGAAACGAGGCCTGCGCGTACATGGCTTATCCATTTACGGAAGTCGCAGCAATCTACCCGATTACCCCATCATCCCCTATGGCGACCCTCACGGACAGATGGTCGGCACAGGGCAGAAAAAACATGTTCGGCCAGACTGTAACGCTCACTGAGATGCAGTCGGAAGCCGGCGCAATCGGTGCAGTTCACGGTTCAATTCAGACAGGAGCGTTGACGGCGAGTTACACCTCGTCGCAGGGTCTGATGCTGATGATACCTGTCCTGTACAGAATCGCGGGTGAGAGACAGCCTGCCGTACTGCACGTGGCGGCCAGAACCGTAGGTACACACGCCATGAGCATCTTCGGCGATCACTCCGACGTCATGGCCTGCAGAGATACAGGCTGGGCACAGTACTGTACGGCAAGCGTGCAGGAAATCGTCGACCTGACACCGGTCGCACACCTGGCAGCCATGGAATCGAACATTCCGTTCATGCACTTCTTCGACGGATTCCGGACCTCCCATGAGATTCAGAAGG
Organism: uncultured Eubacteriales bacterium; assembly: GCA_902787725.1. Lineage (GTDB taxonomy): Bacteria > Bacillota > Clostridia > Peptostreptococcales > Anaerovoracaceae > Lentihominibacter. Next base: position 2,797 of record CADAHK010000090.1, read on the forward strand.
TGGAGATTCCGGACATGGATGAAGTCGTGGCACTCATGGACAAGAAATACATCAAGGCACATAAGGACAGGGCTCTGAATCCGGAGCACCCGACCCTGAGAAATACGGTACAGAACCCGGACGTCTACTTCCAGGTGCGCGAGTCCAACAACCAGGATTACACGGATCTGCCGGACATCGTGGAGAAGTACTTCGTACAGATGAACTCTCTCACAGGCAAAGACTACAGACTCTTCAACTACTACGGCGATCCTGAAGCGACGGACATTATCGTCGCCATGGGTTCGGTTACCGGTGCGATACAGCAGACCGTCGATACTCTCTGCGCGCAGGGAAAGAATGTCGGCTTCATTCAGGTACACCTTTACAGACCGTTCTCCGAGAGACACCTGTTCAAGGTGCTTCCTGAAACATGCGAGAGAATCGCGGTACTCGACAGATGCAAAAACATGGGCGACCTGGGAGAGCCTCTCTATCAGGATGTCTGCACGGCCATGCTCAAAGCCGGAAAGAAAGATATCAGGATCATCGGCGGACGTTACGGCCTCAGCTCAAAGGATACAGACCCGGCACAGATCGCGGCAGTCTATGAGAATCTGGCATCAGAGAAGCCAATCAACGGATTCACCATCGGCATCAACGACGACGTGACCCATAAGTCACTGACCGTCAAGCCGTTCCAGATTCTTGGCGATGATTTCGTCAGCTGCAAATTCTGGGGTCTTGGAGGAGACGGTACAGTCGGTGCAAACAAGAGCACCGTGGACATCATAAACAGCACGACGGACATGTACGGACAGGCCTACTTCGAGTACGATGCCAAGAAGACGCTGGGAACGACCAAGTCCCACCTGAGGTTCTCGAAGACGCCGATCCGGAGTTCCTATCTGGTAAAGGAAGCGGACTTCGTCGGATGCCACAACCACCACTACATCAACGAGTTCAACGTCGTGGATGAGATCAAACCGGGCGGTTCGCTTTTGCTTGAGTGTCCGTGGGAGGTTGAAGAAGTAGGGGAGAATCTCTCGCCGAAGGTAAAGAGAATCCTCGCTGAGAGAAACATCAACTTCTACATCATAAACGCGACGAAGATAGCCGAGGAGATAGGGCTGGGAAGCCACAAGAACTCCATACTCCAGGCGGCGTTCTTCACCATTCACGAGGTAATTCCTAAGGCGCAGGCCATCACCGAGATGGAAAACGCCGTCAGAAAGAAATACAAGGCCAAGGGCAACAAGGTCGTAAAGATGAACATCCGCGGCATTGAAGCCGGCGTCGAAGGATTCCAGAAGGTCAACGTGCCTGCTTCCTGGGCGGACTGCAAGGACGAACCGGAAGAGACCACGAACAACCCTTGGATCATAGACAATATCGTTAAGCCGATCGACAGACAGGTGGGAGACGATCTTCCTGTCAGCATCATGAAGCATTTGAAGGACGGTCACATCGACATGGGTCTGACGGCTTACGAGAAGAGGGGACTGGCGGTCCACACTCCTGTGTGGGATCCGGACAAGTGCAACCAGTGCAACCGCTGCTCCTTCGTATGTCCGCATGCGGTTATCCGTCCGTTCCTTCTCAATGAAGAAGAGGCGGCAAACGCGCCGGAAGGATTCGACATGGCGCCGCTGCGCGGATACAAATCCAAAGGCGGTACCAAGTATCAGTACAGTCTGCAGATTTCGACCTGGGACTGCACAGGATGCGGATCTTGCGTACCGGTCTGTCCTGCCAAGGAACCGGCCATCAAGATGGTGCCGGCACATCCGAACGAACAGGATCTGGAAAACTGGAATTACGCACTGAGCCTTTCGGACAAGGGCGACCTGTTCGCGCCGTACTCCATCAGAGGAAGCCAGTTCAGACAGCCTCTGTGCGAGTTCTCAGCGGCATGTGCAGGATGCGGCGAGACTCCTTACGCCAAGCTGCTTACCCAGCTCTTCGGAGACAGAGTGTACTGGGCAAACGGCACAGGCTGTTCACAGGCGTGGGGCTCGGGAATGCCGGGCATCCCTTACTGCCTGAACAAGAGAGGACACGGCGTGGCCTGGACCAACTCTCTGTTCGAGAACAACGCCGAGCTGGCTCTGGGCATGTATTTGTCCGTCAAGCAGCAGCGTGAGAGACAGAGAGGCCTCGTCGAAAAATATCTTGAGATGGCCGGCGGAAACTCCGTGGCCTATGAGTGGCTCGACACATATGACGATCTCGAAGCCAACAGAAACGCAACAGACCTCCTCATCGATGAGATGGAGGAAGTCGTAAGAGGCGATGTCAAGCAGGCCAACGCGATGGAGGAAGACTTCATTGAACTGACAGAAGAAATCCTCGAGCGTAAGGACTATCTGGCCAAGAAGAGCTTCTGGATGTACGGCGGCGACGGCTGGGCTTACGATATAGGTTTCGGAGGCCTCGACCACGTAATTGCGACAGGCGAAGACATCAATGTTTTCGTTATAGATAATGAGGTATACTCCAATACAGGCGGACAGTCTTCAAAGGCAACCCCGCTCGGCGCGGTAGCTGAGTTCCAGGCTTCCGGCAAGAAGAGCAGAAAGAAAGATCTGGCTCAGATTCTGAAGACCTACGGCAACGTATACGTTGCAACGGTCGCAATGGGCTACGACTTCAACCAGCTCCTCAAGGCCATCAAGGAAGCTGAAGAGCACAAGGGACCTTCAGTCATCGTTG
>CADAHK010000091.1 GCA_902787725.1 uncultured Eubacteriales bacterium
CTGATCTTTTTCCTCATCGGACAGATTCAGGCGGCTGTCGTCGTGCTCGGAAATATTTTCATGCTGCACTGCAGTCCTGTTCACCCGTGGCTCATGTGGCTTTCGGCGGCGATTACGAGCATGGTATTTGTCATACTCATATACTCGCTTACTCTTGCCTTTGGTGATATCGGCAGGGCCGCTGTAATCGTAATCATGATGATTCAGATTGCAGGTTCAAGCGGCACCTTCCCGATTGAAATCCTGCCGGGTATTTTTGATAAGATCTACAAGTTCTTCCCGTTCCCGTACGCGATCGACGCAATGCGCGAAGCGATTTGCGGGTTGTACGGGTATGATTATGTGATATATCTTGCTGAGCTGATGATATTCTTCCTTTGCTCCATCGCAATCGGCGTGTTTATCAGGAGACCGTTCATCGGCGTTAAGAATTTCATGTACGATAAGATGAAAGAAACGGAGGTGATTTGATGGAACATAAGTATGATGAACATTACAGAAACCTCGACAAGATGGTCACGGATTTTCATGAAAAGAAAAAGAAACGCCTTAAAGTCAGCGGAATCATACTGCTGATTCTTCCGGTTGTGCTTGGATTTATGAGATGGATTACGGACAGCGATAAGGTCGTATTCCTTCTTATATGGGTGCTTTGCATGTTTGCTGTCTCAGCTTATCTGGTCAGCGTTGAATACATGGATGAATTGATTCGCAATAAGTATGATCCTGACGCCGCGCCTGATGCGGAGGAAGGAGATGAGCGATGAGAAACGTACTGAACATCATCATCCATGATTTTAAGCGCCTGACCTCCAGCGTCGTTGCCATAGTGGTTCTGATGGGAATCATCGTTGTACCGTGTCTTTTCGCGTGGATCAACACACTATCAAATGACGATCCTTTCCAGCCGGCGTCAACAGGACGTATTCCTGTAGCTGTTTTCAGCGAGGATGAAGGCGCCGAGATGCTTGGCCTTTCCATCAATGTCGGTGAAATCGTCACGGATACACTTGCAGCCAACGACATGATCGGATGGGATATAGTAAACACTAAGGACAAAGCTCTACGAGGCGTTAAGTCCGGAAAGTATTACGCTGCCGTCATTGTTCCGAAGGACTTCAGCGAGGACATGATGAGCTTCACAAGGGGAGACATGGAGCATCCGCAGCTGCTGTTCTATGAGAACCAGAAGACTAACGCCATTGCGCCTAAGATTACAGGCAAGGTGCGTGAGGTTCTGGAACAGGAAGTTGACGCGGCATTTATCGATACAGTCGGACAGTATATCACCATGGCGGCTTCTGCCGCGGATGCGGCGGGCGTGGATCCGCAGGATGCGTTCAGGGATCTGAGCGATACCATGCGAACACTGGATGCGGACCTTGCAAACAGCGTTGTCATGGTAAGGGCGGCGGCCGGTCTTTCCGACGCCGCGGAAGATCTGCTTAAGGCTTCCGATCAACTGATGGGCAGCTCAGGGGATACAATTGCTTTAGGTGAGCAGCTGCTGGAATCAGCGGAAGGAAGAATTCCGGAAAAAGTCGACACATCATCTGTCAGCAATGCAGTTCACGCCCTTGACGCGATTCTTTTGAGGGATCTCAAAAAAATTCAGGACGATCTGACTGCGGTCAGTGATGACATGGGAAAATACAACAGTTTCGTTGATAACGAGCTGGGTAAACAGAAGACTCTTGCAAACGAAATGAAGTCCTCTGTGGACACAATAGTAAATAAGCTTAATTCGATGGGCCTGACAGGTCTGGCCAGCAGGTTCAGCCGGATTTCAGACAGACTTGGAACCATTATCGACCGTCTTAACGGACTGGTGAAAGCGGACGCGTCTAACTGGGCCACCATGCAGGGATACATGGATGAGATTCTGGCGGAAATCGATTCCGCCCAGAAGTCGATCAACAAGATAGACGCCGATGTGGATCAGGAACTGGACAAAAAGCTGAATCAGGCGGTAAGCGACGCAAGAAAGGCGATCTCCGAAACACGCAGCGCTCTGTCCGGTGTATATGGTGACATGGATCTGCTGGCAGACGCTCTGGATAAATCTGACCGTTCCCTTAAATCCCTTGAGGGAGGACTCGACGGCACTGTAACGACGCTGCTTTCACTGCAGAATGGAAGCCGCAATCTTGCCGCGATGTTTGACAACCTTTCAAACAGCGATTTACTGAAAGATGTCAACCATCTGAAGACAAACGACGCGGAGGTAATCGCTGAAAACATGGCGTCTCCGATCAAAATGGGAACGGAGGAGATATATCCGATCAGGAATTTCGGCTCTGTCATGGCTCCTTTCTACATGGTCATTGCCCAATGGATCGGAGCGATGTTCGCCGCCGTCATGATTCATGTTCAGGTTAGAAGACGCAAAGGAATAGAAGGAGCAAAGCTGCACGAGCTGTTCTTCGGACGGTATCGTCTGTTTATGATGATAGGTCTGTCCCAGGCCATTCTGGTCGCCCTGGGCAATCTGCTCTATGTTGGAATTCAGTGCGTACATCCGCTGCTGTTCATACTTGCGGCATGCGTGAACAGCCTTGTCTTCACAATGATAGTTTACAGTCTTGTCTTCGCCTTTGAAAACATAGGCCTCGCCGCCGGCGTAATACTGATGGTATTGCAGGTGGCGGGCTCCGGAGGAACATTCCCGGTAGAAGTGCTTCCGCCGGTATTCAGGGCCTTGTTCCCGCTTATGCCGTTCCGTTACGCAATGGACGCGTTGAGAGAGTGCATCGGCGGGATGTACGACCATACGTATCTGAAGTGTCTGGGCATACTGCTGCTGTTCGGACTTGTGGCCATTGCCATCGGACTGCTTTTGCATAAGCCTATGAGAGGATTGATAGAGAAAGTGGAGGAGAGCAAAGAAGAAAGCGATGTCATGTTATAACCATAAGAAGACAATATTGCATATTGATTCATGCGTGCGCCGTGACTCGAGAACCGAGCGGCTGGCGCAGGCGCTTCTGAAGGAACTTGATGGTGAAGTCATCCAGCTGAGGCTGGAAGACATGGCGTTTGAGCCGTCTGACGAAGCGTTTCTTAACAAGAGAGATCAGCTGATAGAGGCGGGCGCCTTTGACCATGAGATGTTTGACCTGGCGAGACAGTTTGCCGAGGCGGAAGTGATTGTTATTTCCGCTCCATACTGGGATCTTTCTTTCCCGGCGTCTCTCAAGCAGTATGTTGAGAAGATCTGTGTCAACGGAGTGACCTTTGAATATACGCCTGAGGGCATACCTCAGGGGCTTTGCAAAGCCCAGCGTCTTTATTACGTCATGACTGCCGGCGGCGACTACGCTCCGGAGGAGTATGGATACGGTTACATCCAGGCCCTGGCGAGAGGATATTTCGGTATCACGGATTTCAGGCTTATCAAGGCGACGGGACTGGATATCATCGGCGCTGATGCCGAAAAAATACTCCAGGATTGCATTGAACATGAAATCCTGGAGCGCGATGTGTAATTATTTGAAACTGACAAGCTTGCCGGCTTCTTTTGCCCATATTCCCCATGCTTCCGTCAGAAGTTTTCTGCCGGCGTACATGGATGCCAGAGAGTCGTCCAGCGGCGGGGCTATTTCCACAATATCAAATCCGATTATGTTCAGCTCTGAAAAGAGCTTCTGAACCAGCGTCATGGCCATTCTGGCCGTCAGCCCGCCGAACTGCGGCGTGCCGGTTCCTGCCGCGAACCCCGGATCCAAAGCGTCAATATCAAAAGTCAGATACACTTTGCTGAACTTCTTCATTTTACTTATGCAGTCATTTGCAACCGCTTCGATTCCCTCACTGTAGCAGTCATATGAGGTTTTGACCTGTATGTTTCTGTCTCTGCTGAATTCAAATTCATCAGGTTCTATTGAGCGGATGCCTATGAAATACAGGTTTTCTTCAGATGTGATATTTGACATCTCCAAAGCCCTTTGCTCTGTAGAGCCGTGAGAAAGGGGATCTCCTTCCAGTTCATAGCTGAGATCCATGTGCGCGTCGATATGAATGATGCCAAAGGGCTCATCAAGAGCTTCGTTGATTCCGCGCTCGACCGGAATCGTTACGGAGTGGTCGCCTCCGATCATGGTGAAGTGAACGCCTTTGCGTACAAGATCAGCCACGAACTGCTGCACGTCAGCGAAGATCTCATCTCTGGAACCTTTTTCGAAATTTCCCGCGTCAAGGACCTTGAATTCCGAGTAATAATCAAGTTTTTCAGTGCACGGAGTAGCGTGGTCCGTATTGGCGCGAAGCAAATCCGGCGCCTGCGAAGCTCCTCCACGGTAGCTGACGCCTCCATCGTAAGGAATTCCGAAGATGACAGCATCTACGCTTTCGGCGTCTGCGTCAGGAGTATTAAGTCCGAACCAGGTATGCGTGTTCATGATATAGTCGTTGTTCATATGGTTCCTCCTTGTCTCGTTATAATACTGATAGTATAATTCTTTAAGGGGGAAAAGTAAAACAGGGAATCGAGCAAAATGATTGGAACAATTCAGCTCAAAACTGGCAGATTGATTCTCAGAAGGCATGTAATTGAGGACGCGGACTTTCTCTACAGGCGTTTTGGAAGTGATGAGAAAATGTATGAGTATTCCGGATGGAATCCGTACGCGACTCCTGATATGGCGAAAGAGACAGTGCAGAACTTCATAAAAAGCTATGATGACGATGCCTTTTTCGGATGGGCGATAGAGAAGGACGGAGCGATAATCGGAACTATCGGAGCATATGATCATGACCCTCAGGAAGACAGTATAGAAGTCGGAACCAGCATAGATAGAGATTACTGGGGCAGAGGATATGCAACCGAGGCGCTGGAAGCGGTTCTTCGGTATCTGACAGAGGATAATGGTATTTCAAACGTTAAGGCATGGTGCGCGTCTGACAATCTGGGATCAGCAAAAGCAATGGAAAGGTGCGGCATGGTCCTGGAAGATGTAGAAAAGGACGCGCTGTCAATAGGAAACAAGCAGTTTGATAAATATAATTATGTATACCGAAAGGAGAAGGCAATGGATAGGAAATCAATCAAATACGCTGTTGTCATCCAGTGTGACCACACGCTGAACAGATGCTCGGGTTTTGCGTGTTCAGAAGCGTTTTTCGGGAGAAGCGCCGGTTTTACAGGTTATGAGGATGGCACAAAGTATCTCACCATGAGCTGCGGCGGATGCTGCGGCGCAGGCGTGGCAGGAAGGTTAGAACACTTTGAGACTAAACTGCGCAAGCTGACTGATATCCAGAAATCGGAGGTTGCTGTGCATCTGGCCACCTGCGTCGTTACTGATAACAGGCATCATGACAGATGTCCGTACGTTGACTACATCAAGGAAATCATTAGAAAGAACGGTTTCGAGAACATCGTAGAGGGAACATATCAGAGCCAGGCTTCACGCGATGCCTATGCAATTTTGCATAGGAAAGCGTTTCAGCGCACTTGTTTTTTTCAAAAGTGGGGATATACTTACTTGTGAGGCTGGAAAGGTCATCAAAAGGAGGTATCCAAAATGAAAGAAAAAGCTGAAAAAATTACTAAGACTTACGAAGATCTGCATGAAGAAGCAAAGCATTCCCTTAGCGGTCTGGAGAAGCTGATCGAAAAGAACTCCATGTCACTGGAGGAGGTCGTAGCCCTTATAGACAACAGGATGGAAGCCGATGTTATTCATCCGGAACTCAAGACCATCGAGGAGATGACAAGCGATGAGTATGCAGCCATGTATAAGAAGATGGCTGAAGACATCAAGGAATCACCGGAGAAATTTGAAGCGCATCTTAAAGCGAGCGGCATGACTCCGGACGAACTTGAGCTTCTGTTCAACTCAATTCACGGCGTAATAAAAAGATATCCTGAGGT
>CADAHK010000092.1 GCA_902787725.1 uncultured Eubacteriales bacterium
CCTTTTGCGCCAAGGGGCGATAAAACGGTCAACTTCTTGCCGGTAACCCGGCCAACACCATCGCGGTAACTCGGCTCACATCACATTGAACACAAACAGGCCGGATCCCAGCCCCGCGCCGACGACTGGGCGTGCGTCTTGCGGTACCCGTACACGGCCATGAAGGAATCGGCATGGATCTCGAGGATGCCGCGGGCCAGCGCCTCGTGCCTGGCGGCCATGCGGCTGACGGGCCTGGATCTGAACATGCGGTAGCCGCGCGGCGTGATGAACCCGCGGTCCAGCGAAGCGGCCGGCACCCCGCGGACCGGCCCGACCCTGAAACGGTCCTTGAATTCGTCGATGTAAGCGACCATCAACGCCGTGTCGGGTCGAGCCGTGCCGCGAAAAAAGCCGACGCCGTCGTCAATATCTCGTTCGCGCGCCTCAATTGCGCGACCCCGGCCCGCAGACTCTTCGACTCCGCCATCGCGTCCTCGGCCGACTGCTTGGTCTCCGCCGCGACCGTGGCGTCCGTCCTGTTGCGCCAACGGCGCAGCGTCTCCGGCGCGACCCCCGGATCCCTGGCGACCTGTTCGATCGCCCTGGCCGCCGACGGATACGAGGAACGCGACTCGGTCAGCAGCCTGACGGCCTTCGCCTTGAACTCCGGCGTGTATCTCGTGCTTTTTGCCATGGTTCCGTCATCTCCCATCGAGTTAGGGGAAATGCGGAACAAAAATCAGTTCATATCAGTGGAACGACTGCGTGAGGGGAGTGCTCCCGTTCCCAAGATTAAGAGTATTCATTTCTCGTAAGTTGTTTTAGTGGTTGGCTTGCATTGTGCAAGGTTGTAGCTCGTTAGTTTAAATGCACGTCGATATGGGATTGCTTTTTCATTGTGGCAAGAAGCACTATCGTCTCAAAACGCACGAGTGATTTATTTGAGTATGACTTATGTTGATTAGTATTAGGTGGTGAGTGAAAGGTGAGATCTGATGGCTAAGAAGAAGCGTGTTCTTTTCTTTTCTGGCGGTGAAATCGATAAGGATGGTCAGATGCATCAGTGGACGGAGGACAAGTGGAGTCAGCTGTTTGCTGCTATTCAAAGAAATGCTCCAGAAGATAACAACGTGACTCACCGGGGTAGGAAGTATATTGCTACTCCACATACTTCTAAAAGCGGCAAACCCTATTTTAGGGTTACGGTTGCACGTTACAAAGCGGACTGGCCTGATGTGGAGACAAAAGACCATGCTGCTCCTCTTAGTGTTAAAGAGTATGCTTGTGTTTTTCCTGTTCCAGGTTATCCGTATATTGCGGTATTCAAATCTTCTGCTGGTCCGGCTGTGGGGGCTTTGGAAGCTCTTATCAATAGTATCTTGGAAACAGCTCTTACAGAAGGCGAGTTCGAGTTGCAGCCTGTTCTGCGAAGGAACGCAAAAGAACGCCTTGAGGAGTCTGTAGGCGTCAGCAGGATTACTGTGAGATACTTGGGTTCAGGGCTATCTGGCGGATTTGATGAATATGAATCTGGTTCCAAGATAGATCGAGCCGTTAAAGGCACTCTTGGCATAGAAGGTTTGAGTGATGCGGATTACTCCGTCTCGTTGGGCATATCTTTGAAAAGACCTAAGGCAATAGGCCCTGCACAGGATGCTTTGGGAAAAGAGCTCCGCAAGCTTCTTAAGGATGTCGATCCACAGAATAATGGAGTAATCGATAAACTTCAGGCCAGCGTATTGCATGAGAAAGATGACAGCAAGCTACAATCCGAGCCTATTGACTTCATCAGAGATCGCATCACTGAGACTGTCGAATTTGGAGAAGATGATGATTCTCTTCTTACGGATAGTGATATTGAGGCTGGTGTTGCCAAGGCGATAAAAGCTTTTAAAGAGACGATAAGAAACTCCTAAGATGAAAAAAGCTGTCTCTGCCCTGTTGGGGGTGCTGAAAGATAAGCCGATCGTAGCAAATCTGCTATTGCTGGTAATCATGATGATTCAATATTACGTGGCTCCACGTAGTTGGGATTTGCTTTTGGGGGATATCGACGAAAATACTTTGTCTGATTTGACAACCATTTATTCAACTGTCTTATCTGTCGCGGCCATTCAATCAGCTTTTGCTGGTGTCGTTGTTGTGTTTGGTCTTTCGACACAGCCCTCTGCCTTTGTTGTTCTTCGTCGAGAAGCAGGTAAGGCCCTTGTGGATAATTGGCTCTCAATCAGTTATTCAGGGTTCCTTAGTGCTGGATTTTCTCTTATTGCTCTTTTGATGCTGCATATGGGTGTTCCCAAGCTGTCACCTTGGTTTTTTGAATATGCAGTTCTTATTTGTGTGCATGGGATCATACGTCTTCTTTGGTTGCTTAAGAAGCTTATTCAAGTAATCGCCAAGGTTGATATTGCAGAGCAGAAAAGGCAAATGAGTGTTTGATGAGATGCTGTTTTACTTGGGTTTTGATGACGGGCAGCTTCCAGTCGCCGGCGATAAATATGCCCATATTGTGACCGAGCAGCGATAGCACTATGGACGTGCATGTGTAGAGCTGGAAGAAGCCGAGTCTGATGCCGATCATCAGCCAGATCTGTTTGGCGGGAAATGGATGCATATACCATTTGTAGGCGGAAATCAGAATGAATAGGTAAACGAAGCCGAAAACACCCGTGAGCGAAGAACCTATGCAGGGGGCGGTTCTTAGGATCTTGGGAATGAAGCTGGTCAGTCCCCAGATGACCAGCACTGTCGCGGCCAGCGAGAGGTGGTATTCGCGGCCGAGCGCCTTCAATCCCTTGGCTAGGAAAGGGAGGAGCGCCAGGAAGATGGCGTAGGCGGTGGCGTACCACCACAGGTCCATGCTCAACGGCATGACGCTCTTCACCATGAGTTTCATGCTGAGGCCGGCTCGGTCGAACACGAGGTAGGGCGTTACGAGGATAAGGCTCCAGAACAGGAGCTCGCGTTCCGTGATCCACACGCGTTTCAGGTTGGATTTGATGGTCTGCTCCTTGTCGCGGAAGAACCATGCGGAGATGGAGAAGAAGATGACGACGCCGACCTTGCCGCCGCCCTGCACCACGAGCTGGAGGAAGATCCGTTCCGGTCCCAAGGGGAGTTTCAGCACGTCGTAGCCGTTATGGACGATGAAGTGATGGGCGAGGATCATGAACATCGCGATGATGCGCAACGTTTCAATGCTGGAATTCCTGCCCCCCCCCATTTGAAATTCTGGAGTGTGCCAGTGCGCTGTGCTTAGCGCTTGCGCGGTTGTCTTTCTCCGCGTCCTGTTTTTCTCTCATAATTCTCTGTACCAGGCATAACCCAGAAAACTGATGCAATACGGATGTCATCGTTTGTTGTGGCTATATCATGCCATAGCTGTGCGCGAGTTTCTGCATACTAGAAATCCGTGTGACCATTCATCTGATCGCACGGATTTTTTAATGCCTGAATCGTAATGCGGTGCTGTTTCCGCATCTTACGAAGGCGTCACTATAGGGATTCTGCAGAGGATAGGACTTTCTCGACGATGAGATTGTCTAAAAGTCCTTCTGCATATTGTATGGGCTGTCGTGTGTCCTTGTGATAGCGCACGATGACTCTGCCGTAGAATTTGCGGTATTCGGTCAGTTCCTCTCCCTCGTAGCCGACATAGTGGGGGTCGTCGTCTTCGCTCTTTTCCTTTGGGCATTCCAATGGGTTCCCGATACGCTTGAGACATGTGAGCCCCCAGAGGTCGTTGTTTTCTGGAAGACGTACCAGGCCGATCACGTTCTCCCCCTTGTGCAGGTGCTCCGCATCTTTCCTGTTGTCGTTCCTTTTTCGGGACAGAAGCCAATCGGTGTTGAGCTCATCGGGGTCTCTCCTGAACACCTTGATGGGTTCGGTGCCATTGTAGTTGGTCATGAAACGGATTTTCGTCCTGCTGATCTCCTCGTCAGTGAGGTGGAGCAGGTCATTTAATTTAATATCTTCACTCATATCTACATGATAGCTCGTGAGGGCGGGTAGTGTCCAAAGTGCGCAACCTTGCGGGCACTACCTCATCATGTTGTCTTCGCATCACTGTCTACATTTTAATTAGATGATTTTGTGTTGTAGGGATGGAGCGGAGGCAATGTTCGGATTCCTGCGTATTTTTGGATTCTGGCTTTAAGACAGAAGATTATGAATCGCGTCCTGTGTGAGATTCGCATGTCTTATTGTAGAAGAGTTTGGACGCTCCTATTAGATCTGATGAAAGGCACACAGATGACTGATGTATATACGACTGAGCTGGTTGCTCTTGGTACGAATCTGGCACAAATGGCTGTTAAAGGTACGGCCACTGCCGTGTCAGCTAAGATCCGAGCAATAAAAGATGAGAAGAATGCTGAGAAAATACGCAATACATATGACGAGATAGTCAATGAGCTTCTTAGCGAGCGTGAGGAAGCAATCAGGATTGCTCAGGCGTATAAGTCAGAGCTTGAGAAGGTCGTTATCAGCGATGAAGATATTCAGCATCTTCATAATACGGTTGCAAATGTTTTGAAGATTATGACAGATATTCAAATTGCTGGCGCCGAAAGGGCAGGGGAAGCTGCTGTTAAGGCAGTGAAAGAACAAACCAAAGTATATGAACAGTTTATGGAACTGATTAGTGTGGATACCCTTAAAACTATGCAGCTAATTGGTTTCAACTATAAGGCTGCCGTAGGAGAGCCTCTGACTCTTATGCTCAAGAATTTCCTTCTCTCAAAGGTAAAGGAACCTGACTCTGTAAGTATGTTCGAGAAAGTCCTAACACCGGAGTTGGTTGAAATATTGAAGGATGATACAGCATATAAGAATTTCAGAGAGATACTTGAAGGATAATCAAATGATTAAGTGAACGCATTGTCTGTTCAATGTGCTTCGGCAGCAGTTTTCCTTGTGCGCCACATGAGGAAACCCGCTGGCTGTTCTGTGTCGCCTATGATTCGGTTATTTAGGAATGTACCTGCTGCGGTAGGAATATTTCTTTGACTCTGGTGAGCTTATGACATGGGAAGCGCGACTGGCACGAGTTGCATTCGAACGGATTATGCATTCGCAACATCTTCTGCAAGGGTGTCGCTCCTATTGCGCAGAAACCCACCTGTCTATGTTGCGCAGACATCATCAGTGCTATGCATAATCCGCTTAGACAGCGAGGTTGTTGTCTTGCAGTAAGTCGAAACGACTTGGAGTTATGCCTGCGTCATGTTCCATGCGCTCGATACATGGTAGAACCATTTCAGTGCGCTCCTCAGCGGATTTAGGTGCTTTAGTTCTTTGGGGTATGTAAAATCTCTGGTTGAATGACGGGTTTCGAAGAACGTTCATCCTCTAAGTTCCAGAAGGAACCGTCTGGTTGAAAATCGTTTGAGACGTGT
>CADAHK010000093.1 GCA_902787725.1 uncultured Eubacteriales bacterium
AATGCGCGAAGATAATAGGAGATAAGTTCAAGGACTATGACCATGTTTATTTCACCCTAGACATAGACGTACTCGATCCCGCCTTTGCGCCGGGCACCGGAACGCCGGTATCAGGAGGCATAACATCAAGGGAGCTCATCAATTTAGTCAGGTTCATTCTGTTCAATCTGCCTGTGCGCGACATGGACATAGTTGAAGTCGCGCCGCCTCTGGATGTGAACGATATAACCAGCTGGGCAGCCATGCGCATAATAGAAGAAGTTTTCTCTTTCGCGGATCAGAAACTGGTTGACTAATCTGGACTAAAATAGTACAATATAGACAAATAAGCAGTTATTGTGATATAATCACGCACAGTGGAAAATATATTTTACAGGAGGATAAAAATATGAAGTGGACATGTTCAGTATGCGGATATACTCATGAAGGCGATACGCCACCGGCTAAGTGCCCTCAGTGCGGTGTTCCGGCAGAGAAATTCAACAAGGTAGAAGAAGGCGAAAGAGAATGGGCTGCAGAGCACGTAGTTGGCGTAGCTCAGGGCGTTGATGAAGAGATCGTTCAGGGTCTCAGAGACAACTTCAACGGCGAATGCTCAGAAGTCGGCATGTACCTGGCAATGGCAAGAGTCGCTCACAGAGAAGGCTATCCTGAGATCGGCCTCTACTGGGAGAAGGCTGCTTATGAAGAAGCAGAGCACGCAGCTAAGTTTGCAGAGCTTCTGGGTGAAGTCGTAACAGACTCAACTAAGAAGAACCTCGAGATGAGAGTAGACGCTGAAAACGGCGCAACTGCAGGCAAGACTGCTCTGGCTAAGAAGGCTAAGGAACTGGGCCTGGATGCAATCCACGACACAGTACACGAAATGGCAAGAGACGAAGCCAGACACGGCAAGGCATTCGAAGGTCTGCTGAAGAGATACTTCTAAGCAAAGGCTAACTGATATAAGCTAATGAAAGAGGTCATCACAATGTGGTGGCCTCTTATGTTATAATTGACCCATGAAGACACTAATAGAATTATATGACGAAAGACCAATAGAAAATGTTCTCGGAACGGAGATGTTCCATCCGGAAGAGACGATCATGCTGTGCTCGCCGGAGGTTGTTTCAGATAAGATGCTGAAGGAATCACTGGGCAGGTACTTCGAGCACAGAGGCTGTCCTGTGAAACTGACCGTTGTGCCGGTTAGTCTGCTCGATGCCGCAAAGGTTGAAAAACAGCTGCGCAGCATCCTTGAGACTCATGAAGACTGCGCCATAGAAATATCGGGCGGGACCGACGCTTCGCTTTTTGCCGCGGGCGCGGCCTGCGGGGACACTCCTGTGTTCACCTACAGCCGCAGAAAGAACGCTTTCTTTGAAATTCAGAATGCGCCGTTCGCAAGAAATCTGCCGTGCAGCGTAACCCTTGACGCGAAGTCATGTTTCCTCATGGCAGGGGGGACACTGCTTCCGGGAAGGGAAGACAACGACGATTTGAAGAACAGGCTTCCGCAGATCGATCTGATCTATGCGGTGTTCCGCAAATACCGCAGAGTCTGGCGCAGACAGATAGGGTATTTTCAGGCGATTTCTTCAGCTGAACCGGGAGAACTCAGAGCCGAAGGGCCGAAGACAGTCAAGGTTGATCACGGCCGGGTGACGGCTGACGAAGCCATGCTGAAAGAGCTAAGTGACGCAGGTCTCATCAGAAATCTGCAGATCGGCACGGACAGCATCAGCTTTGATTTTCCTGATGACATGGTGAAGTTCTGGCTTAGGGATATCGGAGCGGTTCTTGAGCTTCAGGTCTTCAGCGCATGCCTTGAAGCGGGATGTTTCGATGACGTGGTGCTCAGCGCGGTTGTAAACTGGGAAGGCGGATCAACTCAGCGCAACGCCGTCACAAATGAGATTGATGTTGTCGCTATACAGGGCATACATCCTGTCTTCATAAGCTGCAAGACCAGCGACATAAGAACAGAGGCGCTCAACGAACTGGAGGTGCTCCGCGACAGATTCGGAGGCAAAGGCTCCAGAGCAATTATCGTGACTTCTGCGCCCGCAAGCAGAAACCGCGCCCTCATGAGAATGAGAGCGGCGGAACTGAACATAGAGGTAATTGAATTAAATGACCTCGACAAGAACCGTCTTGTCGAAAGACTAAAACGCTAAACTTCGAAATCCCGGCA
Source organism: uncultured Eubacteriales bacterium (assembly GCA_902787725.1). GTDB lineage: Bacteria > Bacillota > Clostridia > Peptostreptococcales > Anaerovoracaceae > Lentihominibacter. Next base: position 2,174 of record CADAHK010000093.1, read on the forward strand.
ATCGTAGATAACCTGACATTCGTCCTCGTAACGGGCGAACCAGTCGGCTTTCTCCGTGTGGACCGGAATTATGACGGACGGGCAAACGTCGCGGATCAGGCGGTCGATGGTACCGCTGTCGGCGTGGCCGCTCGTGTGAAGAACCGGCACTTCAGCACCAATTGATTTCATGAATGAAATGAAGGCTGAGGCAGCCGGTTTTAATATTTCCGTTTCGCGGCGCGCGATGAACAGGACCCCATCCTTAAATGATGAACGGTGCGCGACCTTCTGGAAATTGATCAGACTCTGAGGAGTTAAACATAGCATGAAGTCCGGGGAAGAGAAGGCCTTGCGTTCGGATACGGCAGGGAATGCTTTTGCCCTGCGGTGCTTGCCGAACAGCCCGCTTTGCGAACCGGCCTTTCCCGCGCTCGTTGCTACGATCTCGCCGAGATCAGCTAGTGAATGTGACGCGCGAAGAACAAAGCCGTCGATTTCAAGACCGGCAGTTTCCGCTACCAGAGCAGTCAGCTCATCCATTATGAATCTTCTGCCCGTCCGGCGCGCGGCGTTGTACGCTGTTACTATGCGGTCAACATTCTGAGCGGACAGATAGACCAGAGTAGGGCCTTTGTGGCCGGTCAGGGTTTCCACTGCAAAGTCTTCGAGCTCCTGTTCGCTCGGCTCGTGAAAATCAGGGCCGCGTGACAGGGTCGTTCCCTCAGTGATCAGCACATCCACCTCAGGAAGCACGTCGAGAAGAGCGCTGAAGTCCATTCGTCCTGTCGAACGGAAATCCGCTGAGTACAGAACCGTCTTTCCCGATGATTTGATCAGGAACATGAAGGTCCCGAACGCTGAATGATCGCAGAGTACGGGAGTTACAGAAATATCGCCTACCGAAACAGGCACTCCCTCGTCCATGAAGGTCGGTGAAAACTCGAGGCTCTTGCCTTTGTATTCGCTTAGAGCGAGTGCGATATCGTATGTTGCGTGTCCCATGTAAATAGGGATTCCGTCTACCACATGCTTTAGAAGTCCCATGTGATCAGAGTGGTAGTGGGAGACGAAGACCGCGTCATAAGACGGTTTGCCGCTGAACAGCCCGGGTACTTTAGGCACATGGGCGTACAGCTTTCCCTCGCCCAGATTCGCACCTGCATCGACGATGATGCGCGTGGTTTCTGTAGACATCTCTATGATGGAGCCGCCAATCTGGTCCTGACCCCTAAGTACGTTAATTTTCAAGGTCATAATCAAACTCCACTTTGCTTTTAGTTGCGTTGAGTGCAGGTTTGCATATCTTCTTGACGGCGCCTTCATCTGTAAATTTGATCAGTCCGCATTTGCCGACGACGTCGAGGTAGGTCTTGTTGTATGTTCCTTCTTTTATGAATTTCTCCCAGCTGTTAACAGCTCCGTCGAAGTCCTTGTTGCTCTGGTTCCATATCTGCAGAGCCGCGAGAGCGCTGACGGTATAACTGATGTAGTACATAGGCGCTTCAAAGTTATGGGACACGAACACCCACGAGTATCCCGGGTCACCCTCGGCCCATGGATTATACTGGGCGTAAGTCTTTGAGTAAAGCTTGTTGATTTCATCGAGCGTTATGTTAGGGTTCTCATAAACGGCACGTTGAAATTCATCTTCTATGCAGCCGTCTATGACATTCTCAAGGAGCTCGCCGACAGCCTTTTTTCTGGCAGCATCCGCGCTGCCTTTATAAATATCGTCATAGAAATTGGTCATTAGACCTTCGAGACCGTTAGAAGCAATCTCTGCCAGATCGATGTTGTCGCTGTCAGTCAGAACGTTCTTATGAGTTTCGTTGTTGTATTCAACGAAGTGACCGAACTCATGGGAGAGAACGATGAAGTCACGCTCTTTGTCCAGGGTCATCGAAATGAACGGGCAGTTGGCTTTGTAAACATAAGTCGTAAACGCGCCGTCCTGACGGTTCTTCTCGTCGCCTATGGAAATCAGCTTTTCGTCAATCATCTGATCCGCCGATTCGCCCGCCATGTCGTCAACCTCGTAGCTGTACTTCTGAAGATTAGAAAGAAGCTTCTTTATGGACATATCAGGAAGACCTTTGCCCCCGTCATCCGAAAAGGAGTTGTAATAGTTGTCGAAGTAGGTCTTGGAAATTCCCTTTACGTCTTTGTGAAGCTGCTCGATTTCTTCTTCAGAATAATCTCTGTTGTATTCTTCCGCGTCGGCGTATGCCGCGTAGTTATCGTAACCGGCCAGCTTTGCAAGTTCGGTTCTTATACCAATAAGTTCAAGGTAAATCGGACCGGCCTCGTCATTAGCCATCTTGAGAAGTCCATCGTAGATTTCCACATAACCGTTGTAGTCTGTGTACGACAGGTCATTTCCCTCTTCGCCTGAAATCATGTCGAAAGTCCAGTCTTTGCCTTTGTATTTGTACGTCGCGTCTTCCGACTTCTCAATTACATCGTAGTATTCATCGACGAGTTCGATTTCCTGCTTGAGAAGTTTTTTCTCACGCTTGGACAGGACCCGGTATTCCGCGAAAGCTTCAAAGGCTTCCTTGCCGACGTGCTCCTTGAAATTGTCCGCGCACGGGCCTTCAGTGATTTTGCGGCAGACCTCGCAAAGTCTGTCGCTGCACCTCTCCATTTTATCGTACGTGTATATCTGTTCGTCCGAGTAGTAATCGTTGGTTACGTCCGTGGAATACATGACGTAGATTACGGCGTACAAAGTCTCGAGCTCAATGTATTCATCGTAGAGCTTGTCGTACTTGCTGATTACTGCGCCCGCGTTATCCCCGGCGGCCAGCACCTCGAGCTCGTCGCACATCTTGTTGAATGCTTTTGTATCGTAATGATAGTATTCGATTCCCGCGACGCTCTCTGAAACATCGGAGCTCATCGACTTGCCGTCACCGCATCCGGTAAGTGTGAATGCAAAGGCAAGAATGAGGCTCAGCATGATTGCTGTCAGTTTGTTTGTTCTTGTTAGTCCATTCTTCATCATGGGGTAATTATATCATAAACTTCTGTTCTTTACCTTTCGCCGAGTTATATGTATAATAACTGTGTATGCGCTTAGAGGTGAAATGAATGACAAAGCTTAAGACGACAATTCTAATA
>CADAHK010000094.1 GCA_902787725.1 uncultured Eubacteriales bacterium
CACATTGTAGGGCGGCTGCGTCCGGATGTACTGCACCTTGTCGTCGAAGAGGGTTATTCCTTCCCAAGCGGACATTCGATTGCCAGCATGTTCTTTTACGGATTTGCCATATGGCTGGTCTGGCGGAACGTGAAAAACCCGGCCGCAAGAAACATACTTACAGTTTTACTGGCGGTTCCGATGCTTTTGATTGGGCCTACACGTGTTTATCTCGGCGTGCACTTTCCGACAGATGTGCTGGCGGCATGGTGCCTGGCAATCGCCGCGATCATGCTGGCCATTGAGATCATACGATTATTTGAAAAAAGACGAAGAGTGAAAACAGGAGGAATTAAATGAAGAAGAAAAGCTGTTTGCTGACATCGCTGTTGTTTGCCGCGATACTGTCGATTGGAGTAATGTGCGGATGCGGAGATACGGCGTCTGATGAAGGGGAAGACAATGCAAAGGCAACAGAGGCCGCCGCGGAAGAACCCACGACGGCAGTTGCAGAAGACGGCGTAACGCTTTCGGATGATTCGTCGGACTTTGTACTGGTTACAGATGTTGTTCCGGACGCAATTTTTGAAATACGTTATTATTCAACATACAACTTTGTCGGCGACCGCATCGACGGGTATGAGGAGCCGCTTGCTTTCATGACCAAGGAGGCAGCCGACGCGCTCAAGGAAGTGAGCGACGACGTTAAGGACGACGGGTACCGTTTGAAGATATATGACGCGTACCGCCCTCAGGAAGCCGTTACTAACTTCGTTGAATGGGCAAAAGATGAAGACGACACAAGAATGAAGGAGTACTTCTATCCGGAACTGGACAAAGACGTACTCTTCCCGCAGGGCTACATCGCGGAGCATTCCGGACACAGCAGAGGAAGCACTGTGGACCTCACACTCTTTGACATGGAAACCGAAAAGGAAGTCGACATGGGCGGAACCTTCGATTACTTTGGAGAAGAAAGCCATCCTGATTACAAAGGCATCACCGAAGAGCAGTACAACAACAGGATGATACTGAGAGAAGCCATGACGGAACACGGATTCAAGCCGCTGCCTGAAGAATGGTGGCACTTCACGCTGGAGGACGAGCCGTATCCGGACACATACTTTACATTCCCTGTAAACAGCGAAGCCTTAAACTAAAATATGGTATACTGAATTGCATCATCAATTAGGGAGGAATCAAGAAATATGAGGACACCGAATCAATATATCAGAGATTTGGGCAAAAGGGCAAAAGAGCAGCGCGGGGTTTTCATTCTGTATTCAATTCTGCGGCTGCTGGTGGTTCTGATTCTCATCAGAACAATTATCCTGCACAACTATGAGGCATCGATAACCTGCCTTCTTGTTCTTGCTCTTTTCTTCGTGCCGACTCTGCTTGAAGAAACACTCAAGATCAAGATACCGGCATTGCTCGAGGGGATAATATACTGCTTTATCTTTGCGGCGGAGATTCTGGGTGAACTGGGACATTTCTATACACAGTTCCCGATCTGGGACACAATGCTGCACACGCTGAACGGATTTCTGTTCGCGGCCGTCGGGTTCTCGACTGTTGAACTGCTGAACCGGACAAGCAAGAACATTAAACTGTCGCCGCTTTATTTGACGATGGTGGCGTTTTGCTTCTCGATGACTATCGGCGTGCTCTGGGAGTTCTTCGAATGCGGCGCGGACATATTTCTGCACCAGGACATGCAGAAAGACTTCATCGTAGATCACTTCCAGTCTGTAACCCTTGACCCAACGCACAGCCAGGAGGTAATAAGGGTTGAAGACATAACAGGAACTGTCATACACTCAGCCTCAGGAGATTTCACCATAGACGGAGGCTATCTGGACATCGGCATACTTGATACTATGAAGGACCTTCTTGTAAACTTCATCGGAGCAATCGTATTCTGCAGCTTCGGTTTTGCCTTCCTGAAGCATGGTGAAAAGAGAAAGGTCGCCACTTCAGTAGTCGGAGGACTTACGCTGAAGCCGGACAATCGGGATGAGAATGAGCCGCAGGTTGAAGCAGAGGAAGAAGAATAAACCTATAAAAAAGGAGAAGGGAATGAAAGAGGAAGCAGAGGTTTTTCGCCTTGCAAAACCAAAACGAAAGGGAATACTGGCGCTTATATTCAGCAGATTTTTCATTATAATTCTTCTGCTTTTGCTGGAGCTGGCGGTTATGGTAGTACCGTTTGTTATGCTGGAAAATTACATGCATCATTTTTATGGCGCTCTGATAATCTTCACGCTGATAATAATGATTTATCTGTTCAACAGCAAAATGGATTCCACGGCGAAGCTGACATGGATGCTGATCATAACCGCTTTTCAGGTCGCCGGGGCGCTCATGCTGCTGTTTACTCAGAGAAACACAGGGCATCGCATGATAAAGGATAGATCAGAACGCATGATTGCGTGCACAAGGGACGCGATAAAGCAGGATCCGCAGACGCTTGCGAAGCTCCGCGAGGAAGACAGCTTTACCGATGACCTGCTGACATATCTTAACCGCAGCGGATGCTTTCCTGCATTTGCGCAAACCGAAACGACGTATTTTTCGTCAGGGGAAGCTAAGTTCGAAGCGATGCTCGAAGAACTGCAGAAGGCGGAGAAGTACATTTTCATGGAGTACTTCATAATTGAAGAAGGCTACATGTGGGGAAAGATTCTGGAGATACTGGTAGCAAAAGCAAAGGAAGGCGTGGACGTTCGCGTAATGTACGACGGAATGTGTGAAATATCCACGCTGCCGTCGAATTACTGCAAGCTGCTGGAAGCCGAGGGAATCAAAGCGAAATCATTCGCGCCGATCACACCTTTCATTTCGTCTCATTACAATTACAGAGACCATCGCAAGATCTGCGTGATCGACGGTAAGGTTGCTTTTAACGGCGGTGTTAATCTGGCAGATGAATACATCAATAGGATAGAACGGTTCGGCCATTGGAAGGACACCGCGGTAATGTTAAAGGGAGACGCTGCGTGTAGTTTCACGCTGATGTTTCTGCAGATGTGGAATGTCACCAATGATGTTCCGGACTTCAAGGAGGCTCTTGTGCCATATGTTCCTGACAGCAGCGCAGGGATTAACCCGTCGGGATATGTCATTCCGTTCTGCGACTGTCCTCTCGATGAGGACAAAGTTGGTGAGGCCGTTTACATGGACATCCTCAACAGGGCGGGCAACTATGTACACGTCATGACGCCGTACCTGATTCTTGACGGGGAGATGGAGACCGCTCTTAAGTACGCGGGCCAGCGCGGCATCGATGTTAAACTGATACTGCCGGGAATACCGGACAAGAAAATCGCGTATTCTCTGGCAAAGACGCATTACAATTCGCTGCTTGAAGCAGGTGTGAAAATCTACGAATACACGCCGGGATTTGTTCACGCCAAGGTTTGGACATGCGATGACGAAAAGGGCGTGGTCGGGACAATCAATCTGGACTACCGCAGCCTGTACCATCACTTCGAGTGCGCGACGTACATGTACAGAACCGACTGTATAGCAGATATTGAAAAAGACTTTCAGGAGACACTTAAACAGTGCCGTCAGGTAACAGAGGAAACGATCCGCGGAACTAAAACGTTCTATAAGATCGCGGGTCCTATTGCCAAACTGATCGCACCACTTATGTAACCACCCATTATATATTTGTAATATGGAAGAAAAACCTAAGCTGGGACAGAAACTGACATCATTATTTTCGGGAGCACTCGACATCCTTCACTACCAGATCGTAACAAAAGCAATTATTGCGGTCTGGCTATTTCTGCTGGGCAGAATCTTTCAGGCGCTGCTTAAGAGCAGCGGCAGGGTCGCGGTAACATCCGGCGATTACCAGTTTCTTGTTACGACGTGGCAGGGATGGCTGATTCTGCTTTTGGGTCTTGTGTCGCTGTTCGTATATGTGGCTTTTGATCTGAACGCCAAGATCCTAATCAGCAGAAATCTGCTGACAGGCCAGAAGGCGCATCTGTGGAACAGCGTCGACGAAGGATTCAGATCCATAAAAAGATATCTGAGCATCAGCGGCATCGGCATCGTTCTGTACATTGCGTTCCTGTCTCCGATACTGGGAATCAGCCTGTCGATTTCACTGACCGAAAATCTTTATATTCCGACATTTATCTCATCGTTCATAGAAAGCTCAGTGCTGTATTCCGCCCTGGCGGGGATTGCAGTGCTTGTTTTCCTGTCCATCGGAATCGGAAACCTTTTCATCCTGCACGGAATCGTTCTGGATAAACTGTCCGCGGCAGACGCCGGCCGGCAGTCCAGACAGCTGATGAAAAACAACTGGAAGGATTATCTGAAGCAGAACATTCTGTTAGTGCTCGCGATAGCTGTATCTCTTGCCATTATCGCAGCCATTTGCCTGGTTCTGCCTTTGAAAATCATTTACCTGATTCCGATGGCTGATCAGATCAGACGTTTTCTGACGGTGTTCTTCGTAATAGCTGGAGTGATCATATCGGTGATTGCGGACCTGTTTGCGACGCCTGTATATCTCATGAAGATGACACAGCTGTATTACCGCTACAAGAATGGTGAAGAACTGAGTTACCAGAAGACAAGGCGGGAGCTTGGAAAGAGGTACAGGGTGGTGCTCGTTCTGGCCATAATCCTCGTGCTTGTCATCGACTGCGCCGCTTATGCATGCTTTGACCGGCTGTTTCCTTCTGAAACAAAAGTGAAGATAGTAGCCCACCGCGGCGGCGGAAGTGAAGGCGCGGAAAACACCGTTTCGGGGCTTGAAACCGCGTGGCGTCTGGGAGCATACGGAAGTGAGATAGACATTCAGAGGACAAAGGACGGCAGTTATGTGGTGAACCACGACGGCACCTTCAAGAGAGTTGCCGGTGACAACAGGAGACCGGAGGAGATGACCCTTAAGGAAATCCGGAAGCTGTCGGTGGACGGCGAACCGGTACCGACGCTTGACGACATGATGAGCGCAAGCAAAGGCAAGATGGTGCTCTTCACGGAACTCAAGGGAAGCACAGCGGACAGAAGGATGGCCGATGACGCGGTCGCGCTCATCAGAAAGTATCAGATGGAGGATGAGTGCGTTCTGATTTCATTAAAGTACGGACTGATTAATTATATTGAAACAACATACCCGGATATACAGACCGGTTTTCTGCTCTTCGCCTCACTAGGCAAAACGGCTGAGCTGAACTGCGATTACATAGGCCTTGAAGAAGAGTCGGCAACAACGGAAACGATCAGATCGATCCATAACGAAGGAAAAAAAGTGCT
>CADAHK010000095.1 GCA_902787725.1 uncultured Eubacteriales bacterium
TTATGATGAAACAAACTGGGATCAGGTATATCGCGCTGTGGCGACCTATGAAGAAGTGGAGAAGGCTTCTGAACAGGTTGTCATCACTCCCAAGCACGGCGAATATAACATTAGCGGTGTCATGACGACTATCTCAATGGATACTGAATATCATATTCTCGAGAATGTCACAGTTTCGCCTCTGAAAGACGCAGTGTACCGTAGCGAAGTGTACCTCAAGATCGGTGATGTAACGTGCACAAGCGATAATGATGATTTCGATTCGAGCCATGATTTCGAACCGAATGATACTCTGAATGCCAAAAGAGAAGATGGCAACGGACATACTCGAGGGCAGGCAGCATATGACGTTGAATATGTAGTCTATGTCATAGGCGAAAACGGCACTCAGATTGATGTGTATAGTAAGACATTTACTATACAAACTTTCGATGACACTATGGTTGGAGAGGACGCTACCGGCAAAGACGTTGCATTTATTAAGAATTTCAAGGTTACGGATATAATCGATGGCTCCCCCGATGTGTCGACATCAGGAGGGTCTACCAGTGAGTGGGATCCGGATGATGCGCCGGGGCATGACTCTGCGAACGATAACCGCATTGTCCGTACATTCGATACAGTTGTCTATAACCTGTCTTTCCAAAGCGAAACCTACCCCAGAGGTCAGTTCCGTGTCTATAAGCAGGGACGTGTCGGATTTGAGTTTATGCTGCCGGGCACGAATAAAGAGATCATGTTTAACGAAGACAGCATGTCATGGCTCAGCACGACGGACGCCAATTATAAGATCATCGAATATGTAGATGCTGACGGTAAGACATGGCAGGTGATGCGCGGAGATTTCCTGTGGAGCAGTGCCGGTGAAAATGATACCCCCATCGGTGCCGGAGAAAACAGCGTTGCTGTTTCTTATCGCGTTTTACAGATGAAAAATGGAGATAGTATAATTCCCCAATTCGCGCTGTGGCTGGTTGGAAATAATGTCCCCGGAAATGGTATGACATTAGACGAAATGACGCCGGATAATTATCCGGTGGCGTTTGGAGCGGGTCCCTGCGCGAATGAGAATCATCAGAGTGCTATCAACGAGGGTAATGAGGTTGCAATATTTATACCGGAAGAGATTAAGGTTTCAGCCTATCCCTGGATCGATGCAGAACTCAGAGCCGGAACCAGGACAAAGAGACATGGAGTGTTTGATTTCTCGACAGGCACAGAGAATGCGCTCAACAAGGATGCAGGAATGGTCGAGGGACGCAGCGATTGTTTTGGCGTTTCGCTGCGTATGCGCCGCCCCGATACAGGGAAAGGCTTGAAGGGAATTGAATTCCCGGATCCGGATAAGCCGATTACAATTGATGTTGTATTAGAAACTTCCTTTACAGGAAGGGCTGCAGACGAATCAACGGTAGGCCCGGAGGATTGTACAGAGACCTATACGCCGTTGGTCTGGGCAGCAGGTAATAACGTACATAACGTAAACAACATTGAGCCAAATTCCGGAAGAACAGTAGATTATGAATGGATGACCGGCGGCTTTCATCCTTATAATGATCCTGGTCATCCGCGCGCGCATACAGGCCCTGCAGGAACCTGGACAGTCTCTCAGGAAGGAAGTCGTATCAGCCTGGAAGTAAGCGGCTTTGAAATTGATACCAGGTATAATCCGGACTATAGAATAGCAGCGGGTACTGGTAACTATATTTTCAACGCTGATGCATATTCGCATTACTGGGAGCACCCCTTCTTCACTTTCACAAGCGCGCAGGTTTGGATCGTCCAGCCATTCTATAATAACCAGAATGAAGAATATGTACTTGATGACTTCGAGTCTGTTGATGGTACTTTCCAATTTGCGGCTACGGATGTAAATATACATTGCACCGGTGTCAGCGGACAGGATATTCCCGACCCCAATGGACCGGAGGAAGATTTTAACAATTATAATAATCAGGGTGGTCAGACACTGGATACAAATGATACAAGTCATTCTGCATTATTTGTCTCGAATCCGGGTACGATCAATAGTTACGTAGTTTATCGGAAATATGGATCAAGAAGTGGCTGGGAGCCTTTAACACCTAACTGCTTTTCTACCGGTGAGGACTGGACAACACAGGGAAGCGGCGTAACGATTTGTTCTTTTGTTCAGCAAGCAGACAGTGCGGATGGAGACGCCCGAATAGCAGCTGCAGATGAGCTGCTTAAGTTTGATGATGAGTTCTTTGAACCGAATGGGGACGTCGCTTTTTACAGACCTAACATGAATACAGCAAGTGAAGTGGGTTCTGTAAAGATCTATTTTGCTGCCAAGCCAGATGGAACGGGGTGGGAAGATGATAATGAGATGAGACTTACTACTCCCGATAATCTTGTGTTTTACGAGTCACTGGACAGCATGCCTGATGGTGCAGTATGTGTCGGCGCTTTATGCGAATACAGAGCATTGATCGATCCGGACGGAGAAGGCTACATCACTGCAGGTTTCTATATTGACGGAGAGTGTAAGAAAACCGCGGAATCTGATAAGGTCTATATGATCACTCACTGCTCTTATGCATGGACAGCACTTCAGATTAAGGCAATGGTCGCAGAGGATGCCCAAAAGCCAGTTGCAGAAGTGACAGACGATGATATCAATGCTTATCTTCAAGCTGAAAAATTCCCCAGCCATTCTCGCGGGGATGTATATGAAAATGAAAACGGCGAGCGGATTTATACATTCCCCAAAGCGGCGCTTTATAAGGAGTGGTATCGAAGAAACCAAGAACCTGTAGGAACGGCTGTAAATGGCGGGCTCAGATATGAGAAAGCGGTTTATAATGAGTCTGGTCTGTTAAAAGATGGAGATCCGACAAATACAGTATATGGCGACTCCTGTCTGGTTGTTCCTCACGTATCGAACATCGTTATTCAAGTTGAGCAGGGGCCGAGCGGAAGCCACGAGCCGGGACCTGTAAACGATGCAGCTTATAACATGGACCTTAATCAGCGTAACGCTGACTTTGTGGTCTTCCCGACGATAAAAATCCCTAATCTGCACCTGGAGGCAGGGCAGGAGACACTTCTGAGAACGGATGTGTCTATCAGAATCACAATCCCCAAGGGGTTGAATTACATTGATGACAGTTGCTTCTATGACGGAACATATACGCCGCCGTCATCACATGGTATGGCAGCCGGAACCGTATCCGGCGGGGATGCATTTGTCGAAAACGGACAGTATGAAATAAAGAAAACCATCAAAGAAACGGGAGAGACAGTACTTGAACTGGTCATTCACGATGTGGAGATCGACTGGTCAAAAGAAGGATACAGTCAAGGTAATGCGTATCTTCCTCCCATTCATTATTCCTGCACGATCGGTGCTCCCGGAACGGCTGATGATGTAAAGAACAACCAGCAGTTCCTGACGACCGCTACGATTCATACAACACAGGACCACCGTAAAGAAGTTACGGAAAATGGAAACATTGACAGTTGCTCTATCAAGGTCAGCCGCCAGTCGAAATTGTCTATTTTGGATCTGTCTGATCAGAACTGTGTGGATATCCAGCAAAGTTCAAGCGGTGACATGGCTTCCTTCGGATTTACAAAGACTGTCAGAAACGATGCGGAGACCGCTTGTGTGAATGCAGTTATTGTATCCCATGTCCCTTCAGCGGATACCAGCGACTTTGCAAGAGCGGATGCAGAAGTTGTAATGACTTCTTACAAGTTGGACCTCGACACCTTTGAGGGAACACCCAGGGTGTACTATTCCACCAACGAAGAGGACCGCACAAAGAAGGATCATGACCTGAACGATATCAATGACGGGGAAAGGTGGATAGAACTCACTGTAAATGAAGACGGCAGCGTCAACCTTCCGGAAGGGGTATCTCCTACAGCACTTGCGATCGTAGGTACAATTCCCGGCATATCGACAGCAAAGATGGAAGCTACTTATGATCTCCTTAATGCATCGCCTAGCGACATGATCTACGACAGCATTAGCTTGAATGATCTGGAAGTGTTTGCGAGAAGTTTCGTAGTGAGCCGCAGCATTTCCGGCCGCGCATGGCTGGATGCTAACAAGGACGGTCTGTATCAGGAAGGCGAGAGACTGTTCGAAGGTGTTACAGTTACACTCTATCAGATGAATGATTCCAATGAGTATCAGCCTTATACGATTAGAAGAGGACCTGAAACGACAACCACAAACAGTAGTGGTGAGTACCTCTTCGACGTATTGCCGGAGGGTACTTTCAAAGTAGTGTTCAGCGATGACAGACTTGACGTAAATCAGGATGGCCTGTATAAGTATGAACTTACAATAAAAGATGCCATGGATGGTAACCGTGACACCAATGACTCTGACGCTGTTGAAGACCCTAAAGACAGCTTTATGATCGATGGCATTTCACTGCCTCCGACAGAGGAGATCAGAGTTCAGAAATATGCATCCCTTCACCACGATGTCGGCGTTATTCAGAAAGACGTTAATGTCACGAAGGAATGGGATGATGAGGATAACCGGGATGGCTTCCGCCTTACTGTTGATGAATTCAAAGATAAGATTAAACTCTTAGGCAACGATGCAGAAGTTTCCGGTTTCACACCGGAAGTTACAGTCGATGAAGAGGATGACAGCAAGTATCTCATCAGCTACAAGGACCTGCCGTGGTACCAGTCAAATGAAGCCGGCAAGCGTACTGTAATTGTATATGAGGTCCAAGAGACCGTTCCTCAAGAATACACATGTGAGAACGAGGATCACAAGGTTGAAAACGGTGGAACCCTCATCAACAAACATGAACCCGGAGAACTCGATATTCCTGTCGAAAAGGTCTGGGAAGGCACAGATAAACAGAAAGCTGAGCTGATGCCGGATGCCATCACGATAAAACTGAAAGCTGACGGTAATGTAATAGATACTGTCGACCTTTCGGAAGATAACCAGTGGAAGCACACTTTCACCGGTCTTCCTGAGTACAAAGTCGGAGAAGTAGGACATAAGATTACGTACACCATCGAAGAGGTAAAGGTTGAAGGTTATACTGCCGGAGTGACCACAGGATCTGTAACGGATGGATTTACAGTAACAAATACTCCTTATGAACCTGTGGAAGTCACCCTTGAAGTTACTAAGGAACTGAAAGGACGTGACTGGGAGACTGATGATTCCTTCGAGTTTGTTCTTGCCAATACAGATGATGATCCCATGCCGGAAGCCGGAGGAGAG
>CADAHK010000096.1 GCA_902787725.1 uncultured Eubacteriales bacterium
CGGCAGCCGCAGCAATCTGCAAATACACACGACGAATAGCCCACCGCGGTGCCTATTTCAAGCACGCGAGCAGGCTCTTTCAGTTTCATGATAACTTTGAGGAGTTTTTCCGTATCCTTCAGGATGATGGGAACGTTCCTGCTTTCGGCAAATTCCCTAAGCTCCTCAAGCTTCGGATTTTCATTAACATAAAGGTTGTCAATGTACGCTGAAATTATCTCATTGGTAATGTTCATCTCGCCTTAAATTATATAACAACAGCATGCTTTAGGCAAAAGAAAAGTGCCATGTCTTTATCCGCGGTAACAGCGGCGGGCACGGCACGTATTTCTTATCTTATTATCATTGGGAAGCTAGTCTCTTGCTTCTTCAAGATCCTCTTCTGTCCAAGGATGATCAGCCACATTCTTTTCATGTTCCTCATTGGTCTCGGCGTAGTAGATGGTTCCGTCAGGACCTGCGTAGAAGAACATGTCTTTTGTATCCGCGTGGTTAAGCACTCCGTCGATGGCAATCTCAGGAACAGCGCAGATTGGACCAGGAATCATTCCCTTAACCTTTCTGGCGTTGTACGGTGAATCAGACTCCAGCTGTGACACCTTCAGGTCGACTCTGTCCTCATCAAAAATGTAGCATACTGTTACGTCGCTTCCGAGAGACATGTCATCATTCAGACGATTGATGAATACTCCGGCTATGTGAGCGGCGTCTTCCTCAGTAGCGCATCCCTCCTTGGTGACTATTGAAGCCAGGGTAAGGAATTCGTGAATCGAGAAATCAGACTGCTCTATCTGTGACTTTCTCTCCGTGAGCACAGCATCCATTCTGTCCAGAGCCAGTTCCGTAATGCTTTCAATCGTTGGCTCTGTATCCATGATGTAATAAGTATCCGGGAAGAGATATCCCTCGAGCGGATGCATTACATCCTCATCGAGCACATCATCTGTAAGGAACCAGTACTTTCCTATGAGTTCCTTTACATAAGCCTTGTCATCCCATTTGGCCAGGACTTCTTCCTTGGTGTACGGGGTCACTTCGGCGAGGGCTTCAGCGCTCTGGGTGAGCCTGTACCCTTCCGCGACGCGGAATGCAGTCTTGGATATGTAGTCGAAATCACCTTTGTTTATAGCTTCCATCATCTCAGGCAGCGTCATTGATTTATTGAACACGTATGTGTTGGCCTGAAGTGAATTGTAGCCTCCAATGCGGGCGTTGATCTTGGCGAACGTGGTGTTCTTGACAAGACCTGCGTCGTCGAGTATGGCGACGATTGCCGACGCTCCGCTGCCCTGCGGAATCGTTACCGTAACATCCTCTGTATCGTCGGAATCCACAGCGCCGATGCCGCTCAGGTACGCGAATAATCCTGCTGAAAACGCGACTACGACAATCAGCAGTATTATGAATATGACCTTGAGTTTAGTCATTATTTTGATCTCCCCAGGTATTCTCCTGTTCTTGTATCGATCTGAATCCTCTCTCCTTCTTCGATGAAGATAGGAACCTTGATTACCGCGCCTGTCTCTACTGTGGCGTCCTTAGTTACGTTAGTAGCTGTGTCGCCCTTTACTCCAGGCTCTGTCTCAGTAACGAGAAGGTCTACGAAGTTCGGAGCTTCAACGAGAAATGCGTTTCCCTTGTAGAATTTGATCGTAGCTTCGTCGTTCTCTCTCAGATATCTCATCGCTTCTTCAACCTGATCCTGTGCCAGAGGAATCTGGTCATAGGTTTCAGGGTCCATGAAGTAGTACAGTTCGCCGTCTGAATAGAGATACTGCATGGTCTTTGTCTCGATGTGAGCTTTCGGGAACTTGGCGTCAGGGTTGAAGGATTCTTCCTTGATTGCTCCGGTAAGGATATTCTTATGCTTCGTCCTTACGAATGCCGCACCTTTACCTGGCTTTACGTGCTGGAAATCGATGACAACATGTGGATCGCCGTCAATTTCAAATGTGATGCCTTTTCTGAAATCTCCTGCATAAATCATAACAATCTCGCCTTTCTGTGTTATATGATAATGATTTTTACAACGTTTTTATTCTTGTTTTGATTATATCAAACGAGCTGATGGCTTACAAGTTACATCGTGCCGCCGATGTCGCCCATAGGGCCCAGACCGAAGTCCGCGGCGTCTCCGACTATCTTGTAGACGTCAGACATCATTGTGCTGAATCTCATCTGGCACTGGAAGTACTCGTTTGTAAGCGGGTCCTGCATGAGCACCGCGCTCAGCTGCTGAAGCTTGACGAATTCCTCCTGGTCGAGTTCTTCTCCCATCATCTGCTTTGTCTGGAATTCAAACTGCTTCTTCATGAAATCCTTGATAGCGGCGTCGAGTTCGGAATTTGCTTCCACCTTCTGTCTGACGGCCGTATACTGCTTGCACTCCTCTGATTCCTTGATGGCAGTTGCCAGCTGATGAGCCTGATCATATACGTTCATGTTAAACCTCCATAAATATCGGCAGTATTATCGGGCTTCTTCCCGTCTTGCCGTAGATGTATTTTCTAAGACCGTCTCTGACCGCGGTCTTGATACCGTTCCAGTCTTTCATGTTTCTTGAAAGACAGTCTATTATTATAGATTCCGCTCTCTCACAGGCGGCGTCTATAAGATCCTCATTCTCCCTTACGTAGACAAATCCTCTGGATATGATGTCAGGTCCGGATACAATCATTCTTTCGTTCTTGTCTATGGTCGCGACAACTATTATCAGACCTGATTCTGAAAGCAGTCTTCTGTCTCTCAGAACGATGTTTCCGACATCCCCTACTCCGAGTCCGTCTACGAATATTCCGTCCGCGGCAGCCAGATTCTCAATCTTGGTCGCTGTCTTGCTGTTTATCTGCAGGCAGTCGCCGTTGTTAAGAATGAATATGTTCTCCTTCGGCATTCCCAGCGCGTGAGCAAGCTCAGCGTGCTTCTTGAGATGGCGCGCTTCACCGTGAACAGGCATGAAGTACTTAGGTCTGATAAGGGAATGCATGAGTTTCAGTTCTTCACGGCATGCGTGTCCGGACACGTGAGTCTCAGCGATATCAGAATAGATTACTTCAGCGCCCTTTTCGACCAGTTTGTTTACAACATTGGCGACAGTCAGCTCATTGCCCGGAACAGGCGTTGATGACAGTATTACCATGTCGTTCGATCTTATATTGATGTTCTTGTGCTCGTTGGAAGCCATTCTTGCCAGAGCGGACATAGGCTCTCCCTGGCTGCCCGTAGTGAGAATGACCAGCTCCTTATCAGGTATGTTTGCCGCCTTGTTGAGATCAATGAGCTTGCTGTCAGGTATTCTTATATACCCGAGCTCTCTGGCCAGCTCAACGACGGTTTCCATGCTTCTGCCGGATACCGCGACCTTTCTGCGGCACTTGAGGGCTATGTCTATGATCTTCTGGATTCTGTGAACGTTTGATGAGAATGTAGCAATGATGATTCTCTTGTTCGTCTCTCTGAATATTCCTTCCAGAGTCTCGCCGACCACCCTCTCGGACTTGGCGTAGCCCGGTCTGACTACATTTGTGCTGTCGGCCATCATCAGCATTACGCCTTCCTGGCCTATCTGGGCCAGACGGGCGAAATCGATTGGGTTGCCGTCTACAGGCGTGTAGTCGATTTTGAAGTCTCCTGTGTGGAATATGCGTCCCGCAGGAGTCTTGATGCTGTAGCAGACTGAGTCGGCTATTGAATGCGTGATTCTTATCGATTCAATGGTAAAGTGACGCCCTACCCTGAACTCGGTTCCCGCCTCGATGTAGTGGAAACTTCCCTTTATTCCGAATTCCTTAAGCTTGTTCTCAATAAGCCCGAGCGGAAATCTCAGTCCGTAAACAGGTATGTTTAGTTCTTTTAGAAGATAAGGAACAGCTCCGATGTGGTCCTCGTGACCGTGGGTTATTATGAGTCCCTTTATCTTCTTGTCTGTGTTGATCAGATAATCGAAATCAGGGATGACCTTGTCTATTCCGAACATGTCATCATCAGGAAATGACAGACCGCAGTCGATGAGAAGTATCTCGTTTTCGTATTCTATGGCTGTCATGTTCTTGCCGATCTCTCCGAGACCGCCAAGAG
Source organism: uncultured Eubacteriales bacterium (assembly GCA_902787725.1). Classification (GTDB taxonomy): domain Bacteria; phylum Bacillota; class Clostridia; order Peptostreptococcales; family Anaerovoracaceae; genus Lentihominibacter. The sequence goes on from CADAHK010000096.1 coordinate 4,078, forward strand.
GTATTATCCTGACCTTAGGAGCAGCCTTTTTTGCTGTTGTCTTTGCTTTTTTAGGCTGCTTCTTAGGCGCTGATTTGGATTTCCTGGTGTCTTTTTTTCTTTCTCCCATACAATCCTTTCCGGGGTCTATCCTTTGATGACTATGTTGATCAGTCTGCCCGGTACTGCTATGACCTTAACAACATTCTTTCCGTCAGTAAGCCCCTTTATGATTTCATTATCCTCGGCGATCTTAAGCATGTCTTCTCTCGTCGCATCGCCCGGGATGTTGATTTTTTCTTTGTTTTTGCCGTTTATCTGTACGACGATCTCTATTTCATCCTTCTTAAGTTCATCCTCGTTCCATGTCGGCCAGCTCTGGTCGTATACATAACCTTCATAGCCGAGCTCCTGCCACAGCTCTTCCGTGATGTGAGGAACGAACGGAGCCAGAAGAATCAGAATCGTCTTGATGCATGTGCTGTACAGAGCTTCGTTGACATCGCCTTCCTTGTACTTGTACAGCTCGTTAACGAGTTCCATTACAGCACTTATCGCAGTGTTGAAATTGAATCTGTCGCGTATGTCCTCAGTAACCTTCTTTATGGTGTAATTGAGTGTGTAGGCGAGCTTCTTGTCAGCTTCATTTCTGATTTCATAGCTTCCAGGAATGTTCTCATACTTCTCCTTGAAGTCGTAAACCAGTCTCCAGATTCTGTTGAGGAATCTGAAGGAACCTTCAACGCCCTCGTCAGACCAGTCAAGTTCTCTGTCAGGCGGCGCCGCGAAGAGTATGAACAGTCTGGCTGTATCCGCGCCGTACTTTTCGATGATTTCAGCCGGGCCGACGACATTGCCCAGGGATTTGCTCATCTTGGCTTTTATGTATTTTCCGTTGCTGTCAGTGTAACCCTTGATTACCATGCCCTGCGTAAGGAGGTTCTGGAACGGCTCCTCGTCCTTGACAAGGCCGAGATCGTAGAGAGCCATCTGGAAGAATCTCGCGTACATGAGGTGCATGATGGCGTGCTCAACGCCGCCGATGTACTGGTCTACATTCATCCAGTAATCAACTTTGTCCTTGCTGAACACTTCTTCATCATTTCTCGCGTCGCAGTATCTGAGTTCAGGAATCGAGGAAGGTATCCATGGTGTCCACTTCCCTCTTCGCCGGCTTTCCGCATACAGGACATACAGTATCAACGAAGGTCTTGCTCGTAACGATCGGTGACTCGCCCTTGCCTGTGAACTCGACGTCTGTCGGCAGGAGCACAGGAAGGTTCTCCTCCTTCTCAGGCACCCATCCGCAGTCATCGCAGTAGATCATCGGGATCGGAGTTCCCCAGTATCTCTGACGTGAGATGAGCCAGTCGCGGAGTCTGTAGTTTATGGTCTTGCGGCCTATGCCTCTCTCCTCGGCAACCTCGGCGATCCTGTCGATAGCCTCCTTGTTGTCCATGCCGTTAAATTCACCTGAATTGATAACCTTACCTTCAGCGGCGCAGGCTTCCTTGAGGTCGTTCAGATCGACATCAGGATCCTGCGGATCGATTACCGGAACGATCTCGATTCCGAACTTTTTGGCGAACTCAAAGTCACGCTGGTCGTGAGCAGGTACGCCCATTACGGCGCCT
>CADAHK010000097.1 GCA_902787725.1 uncultured Eubacteriales bacterium
AAGATGTGCCCGGATTACTGCATAGAAATTACGGACTAAGGAGGCAGAACTATGGCAAAAGTATTAATGAAGGGAAATGAAGCCCTGGCTGAATCCTGTCTCCGCGCCGGATGCAGATTTTTCAGCGGCTATCCAATCACACCGCAGACAGAGATACTGGAGTACCTCTGCTGGAGAATGGACGAGGTCGGAGGCGACTGCGTTCAGACCGAGTCGGAGCTTGCGGGAGTCAACATGCTTTTCGGAGCGGCGGCCGGCGGAATGCGCGCGCTGACGACCACGGCGGGACCTGGATTCTCCCTTAAGCAGGAAGGAATCTCGTACCTGTGCGGCAGCGACCTGCCGGCGGTCATCGTAGATGTACAGAGAATCGGAGATGCCCTGGGCGACATCTTCATGGGGCAGGGCGACTACTGGCAGCTTACGAGAGGCGGCGGACACGGTGATTACAGAACCATCGTGCTTGCGCCGGAGAGCGTACAGGAAAGCGTCGATCTGGCTTATGGAGCTTTTGATCTGGCGGAGAAGTACCGTCATCCGGTGCTCATCGCGACGGACGCGACCATCGGGCAGATGATTGAGCCGGTGGAACTTCCGCCTATGATTGAGCATGATGTGGACACTTATGACTGGGCTCTGAAGCCTCGCGAAGAGGGCGAGCCGCAGAGAGCCATCTGGAACCGTTACTGGGATTGGGAAGACGGCGGACGCAAGTATCCGGCGTACTGCCTTGAAAAGTACGGCAAGATGGAAGCGGAGGAGCAGCGCTGGGAATGCGTGCAGACAGAGGACGCGGAAATTGTGATGGTAGCCTATGGCACCAGCGCGCGTGTCGCCAAGTCAGCTATCGCGATCGCCCGCAAAGAGGGCGTCAAGCTTGGACTGCTCCGCCCGATTACGCTGTGGCCGTTCCCGCAGAAGGCCTTCGACGAACTGGAAGCCGGCGGCAAGGTCAAAGCGATTCTGGATGTGGAGAGGAACATCCTCGGACAGATGAAGGACGATATCGTTCTCGCGACCGGCAACAGGATTCCGGTAGAGTTCTACGGAGAATACTGGGACAACATGAACGAGTTCAAGATCGTCGAGTATGTTAAAGAGATGTTAGGCAGATATTAAGGAGGTGCTGCAGATGAATTTCACGATTCCAAAAGACATAGACATGAACCAGCAGGCTTCCTGGTGTCCGGGATGCGGACACGGGATCATCTGCCGTGTAATAACAGAAGCGGTCCAGGAACTGGGCGTCAGCAATAAGGTACTGACCGTCGACGACGTTGCCTGCGGGCAGTTCGGTCAGTTCGCAATGAAATACAATACCGTGATGAGCGCTCACGGCAGAACCATCGTAACCGCGGCGGGGCTGAAACACGCCAGACCGGACTGTCTGGTCATCGCCCGTCCGGGAGACGGATCCGCCTACAGCATCGGCATTGAGTCGACGCTCTACAGCGCCATCAGAAACGACAACATTCTGGCTATAGTCATCAACAACAGCGTGTTCGGCATGACCGGCGGACAGATGTCACCGGCGTCCCTGCCCGGAATGAAGACAGCCACTTCACCGTTCGGACGCGACGAGAAGAAAAACGGCAGCATGCTGGACATCACGAAGATTCTGGCCAACACCGACATGGCGTATCTCGCCCGCGGCGCGGTGAACACTCCGGCCAATACAGAGAAGACTAAGAAGATGATCAAAAAGGCTCTGCAGAAGAACATGAACGGCGAAGGCTTCTGCCTTATCGATGTACTGAGCATGTGTCCGACCAACTGGAAGCTGTCAGAGATCGACGCGTGTGAATACATCAAGACCACGCAGAGCAAGTATCTCCCGCTTGGAGAATTCATCGACAAGGGAGGTGACAAGTAATGATTGAAATTATCTGTTCAGGAATCGGAGGACAGGGCGTCCTCGTAGCAGGCATGGTCCTGGCGGACATAGCCATGGAGGACGGCAAGAACGTCTCGTGGTATCCATCCTACGGATTTGAAATGAGAGGCGGCGCCGCAAACTGCGAAGTCAAAATCGGCGATGAGGATCTCCAGAGCCCGTACTGCTATGAGCCGGACATTCTCCTGACCATGAGCGAATCCGCGATCGACACATTCGAAGAAAGACTCAAGCCGGGCGGCGTGCTGCTCGTCAACAGCAGTCTGGTAAATCCGGACCGCGCCTACCGCGACGACATCAAGGTCATCAAGGTTCCGGCGACGGACATCGCAAACGAACTGAACAACCACCGCGGCACCAACATCATCATGCTGGGAGCGCTGGCTGGGGCTTCGGATATCTATGATGTGGATCACGTCAGAGACGGCATGAACCATTACTTCGACAAGAAAGGTAAAAACAACCCTAAGAACGTAGCCGCATTCGACGCAGGTGCAAAGGCAGCAATGGAGCAGCTGTAGCCCGGCGCGAATCTAAGAAAGAGAGACTGACAATGGATAATAAAACTCTTCCACTTGAGGGAGTAAAAGTTGTAGAGATGAGCACCGTTGTGGCGGGGCCGACCACCGCGCGCATGCTCTGCGCCTACGGCGCGGAAGTCATCAAGGTAGAAGGTCTTGACGGCGATGTCATGCGTGTTGGCGGCGTCCATGAGTATACGCCGTACGATGATGATCTGAATCCGCTGTTTACCATACACAACAGCAACAAGAAGTTCATCTCGCTGAACTACAAGACCGACGAGGGCAAGAAGATCCTCCTCGACCTGATCAATGGCGCGGATATCTTCATAACCAATGTGCGCGAGAAATCTCTCATACGCAACGGATTGGATTATGAGACCATCAAGGAGACGAATCCTTCCCTGATATACGCCCACTTCAAAGGCTACGGAGACAAGGGCCCCGCGGCAAACGATCCGGGATTTGACATCAGCGCTTTCTGGATGCGGTCAGGTCCGCTGGGCGACTGGCAGACAAAAGGCTCATTCCCATTCCTGCCGACGTACGCTTTCGGCGACATGGCGACCAGCAGCGCGTTCCTTTCGGGCATACTAATGGCGCTCTACGGCAGAGAGAAAACAGGCAAAGGAACCAAAGTCAACATTTCTCTCTTTGCCAACGGAATCTGGTGCAACGCGATTGGAGTCGTACAGACTCAGTTCGATCACAAGCACATGAACCCGGATCCTCTCCGCCCAACCGACCCGTTCAACCAGACGTACCTCTGCAAGGACGGCCGCTGGATCGGCGTCTACTGCAATGAGTACGAGACGGACAGAGAGAAGTGGTACGGGCTGTTCGGCATTCCGGAGTACGCCACAGATCCTGACTACGCCAGCATTACGGTCATGCAGGAAAAGGACACAATCAAGCATATTATCGAGGTCTGTAATGAGATCTTCCTGACCAAGACCGCCCAGGAGTGGAGAGATTACCTGAGCGAAAACAACTGCGCGTGCGAGATTCTGCGCGAGCAGCATGAAGTCAGCAGCGATCCGCAGGCCATCGAGAACGGCTACATGGTACCGGTTGAGTTTCCGGACGAGAAACATACGACAGTCATGATGCCTTCGCCGCCGCTGTCATTCAGCGACTACGGAAGACGTGAGTACAAGCCGACCGGTCCGCTGGGCGAGGATACGGACGAGATCCTTGCTTCAATGGGATATACGGCGGAAGAAATCGAAGCGCTGAAAAAAGCGGGAGCGGTGAAATAGGAGGAGACCAGAATGAAACACAAGTTTATAGCTAAAAGATACTGGAAGGATCAGAGCACTGCCATGGGACAGTCGGACGTGATGGCCAAGTCATTCGATGATGTCATCGATCTCTCCCTGGGCGATCCGGATCTGACGACAGACATCCGTATCATCAACGCTGCCTTTGAAGATACAAAGGCAGGGCACACCAAGTATACGGACTTCCGCGGCGATCCTGAACTGAGACAGGAAATCTGCAGGTTCTACAAGGAAGAATATAATATGGATGTTGCCGATGAAGAGGTCTTCGTCGCTGCGTCAGGATGTCTGGCCATGTACCTGGTGCTGGAGGCTATTGTTGATGACGGAGATGAAGTCATACTGCAGGCTCCGTTCTTCACGCCTTATCCGCAGCAGGTGGAACTGGCAAGAGGTATTCCGGTTGAGCTTCCGACCTACGAGGAAGAGGATTTCCAGATCAACGTGGAGAGACTTGAGAGTCTGATCACGGAGCGCACTAAAGCGCTTGTCATCAACTCGCCGAGCAATCCGACAGGTAACTGCCTGACGGTGGAGACCATGGAGAAGATCGCGGAGATTGCAGAGAAGTATGATCTGATTGTAATATCTGATGATATCTATACGGCATTCAGTTACCAGAATCCGTTCGTTCCGTTCGCATCGCTTCCTGGGATGCAGGAGAGAACAATTATCATAAACTCCTTCTCGAAGAACTTTACCATGACCGGATGGAGAGTGGGCAACATTATCGCGCCGGACTACATCATCAAAATAGTTCAGCAGATCAATGAGAACGTGGTTTTCACCGCGCCGTCCATGTCCCAGAGAGCGGCGATCTTCGCCCTGCAGCACAGAGGTGAAGTACAGCCTCCGATGATTGAGGAGTACAGGAAGAGAATGTTCTACGCGGCAGAAAGAATCAACGAGATTCCGAAGATGAGCGTCATCTATCCGCCTAAAGGGAGCTTTTATCTGTTCATCAACATCAAGGAGATGGGCATGAGCAGCGTAGAGGCCGCGGACTTTATCCTGCAGAAGGCCCATGTGCTGATGCTGCCGGGTGACGCCTTCGGCAAATGCGGCGAAGGGTACGTCAGAATTGCCTGTACCGTAAACATTGACACGCTGAAAGAAGCCTTCGACAGGATCGAGAAAATAATGAAACAGCAGTAACAACAAAGACCCGCCTTGACTCAGCGGGTCTTTTTGATTGCTTCATATAATTCTTTCGGCATGCTCCGAGCGCTTCGCACTACAGAGCCGCCGTGGGCCTTTATGAATGAAAGGGGATATTTGTCCGGCGGGTATTTTTCGATAAGCCGGATCCGCATGGAACGTTCGTAGCCTTTGCTCTCCTTGAACATGCCGTGGTAGTTCAGATCAGAAGCCACGACCTCGCACCGGTAGAGAAGAGCTGAGTTTGGAGCCGTACTGTAGATGAACACTTCATCTCCCGGCTTGATGTTGTTGTGCTGGTGCCACTCGATTTCGCCTCCGCCGGCCCTCCCGGCTTGATGTTGTTGTGCTGGTGCCACTCGATTTCGCCTCCGCCGGCCATGAAGCCCGCGTCCACATCGTATATCTTCGGATTCGATGGAATCATCCACGCGCCGGTGCTTTTGACCTTAGACGGTTTTCCTTCAGAAACAAGGCTGTAGCTTTTGCCTATCAGTTTGAAGACCTGATCGTCTGTCAGGGTGTCATCCAGAAGCACGCTGATCCAGTGCTTCTTGTTCATGTGATACGCAGGGCAGACGCCAGGTGTTTTGATGAGAGCCGGGATTTCATCCGGGTCGGCTTTGAGGTTGATGACCTCGACGGTCTCGTCCTCGTCGTGGGGATGGGCTGCCCCTGAATCCCCGAGCTTACCGAAATCCACCGTCAGCAGCGCGGCGAACCACTTGCCGTTTTCATTGCACTTGAAGGTGCCGTTGCCGGGGTATTTCTCCCACGGAAACTCAGCATCTGAGCCGTACTCCCGGCTGATGCGC
>CADAHK010000098.1 GCA_902787725.1 uncultured Eubacteriales bacterium
TTTCTTGAGCCCTCTGTTCTTGATCTTTACAGTTTTATGGACTCCCGCATTCAGACAATTGGCCAGTTTCTTCTGTTCACCGTACCTGTAAAGAGGCAGCGTTCCTCTCTTCGCTCTCTTGTAATCGCAGTGCACGTTGACCAAGACGCTTACGTTATACCCCTTGAGATTATCCAGCAACCAATTCAGATTTCTGTTGTTGCCATTGTCCGCGTCTGTATAGACATAGACACCGTGGGCGCGCAGGTAGTTTGCCATAGACTTGCATATCGGCAGCATAAGCTTCGCTTCCTGATACTTCTTCCATTTGCAGCCCGGATCCCATCTGCCTTTGCTGTCGATTCCGTGTCCCACCTCGATGTACACTCTGTAAATGATGCCAGACACCGCGGCGGAATACTCAGAAAAGTTGCCGTCAGTCATATGTGCGCGTACCTTGTAATACGCTTTTTTACCCGATTTGACGTTCTTGTCGGTGTATGAAAGAGAGCCGCTGATCTTATTCAGAAAAGACCCTCCACCAGCAGCGGAATTCTGATACTGCCAGTTCAGCTCCGCCTGTCATTTCGGACTGATTCTCTGTGCTAATCTGTTCCTCCGTGATGATCAGTTCCCCCTGACCGGATACAGATTCCGCATTTGAGCAGTCCTCCACGCCCGGTTCTTCTTCCAGTCCTGCCGGTTTGTCAGATTCTGTATCCGCAAAAGCGGGGCATGAAATTGATGATACCGCCATCAGCAGAATCAGCACTGCCGCAATTCGTTGTTTTATTGTCCGCATATCATCTCACCTCAGTTTTCTATGTCAAAGAATTTCTTCAGTCTCCACGCCAGTCCTGAGTAGCGCTGGCTAATCCTGTTGTTGTCGACCATCCCGTTCATCTTGTCCTCGGAGCCGACCAGAACCACTATCTGTTTACCTCTTGTCACGCCCGTGTACAGAAGGTTTCTCGTTGCAAGCACCGGAGGGAACCAGCTCATCGGCATCACCACTATCGGGAATTCGCTTCCCTGGCTCTTGTGCACAGTTACCGCGTAGGCGAGCTCCAGTTCATCAAGCTGGCTGAAGTTGTATGTTACATGACGCACATCGTCGAATACGACTGTCATCTCCCCGAACTCATGGTCGATGGTCTGTACGAATCCTACGTCGCCGTTGAATATTCCTTCCCCGTCAGTGAAATCCTCCCTGTTCTTCCACTGGAGTTCGTAGTTGTTGCGGATCTGCATTACCTTGTCGCCTTCTCTGAAGAGCTTGTCCCCGTAAGTCTTTTCTGCCTTTTCCGGTTCACCGAACTCGTCGAAGACCTGCGGATTCAGAATCTGCTGAAGGTCCTTGTTCATGCTGATGCATCCCAGCGTCCCTTTTCTCACAGGCGTCAGCACCTGTATGTCCCTGACAGGCTTCAGTCCTCCCGGAACAAGATCCGCGTAGTACTCAGGAAGACGAGTCAGGCAGAGCTCTTTGATGGTCTCCAGCATTTCCTTCTCCGTCTTTCTGCGGAGAAGAAAGAAATCCTTGTCCTTCGCGTTGCAGTCCGGATACTCACCGTGGTTTATTCTGTGAGCGTTGACGACTATCATGCTCTCGCCTGCCTGCCGGAAGATTTCCTTCAGCTTTGTGCAGTGAACATACTCGCTTGAGATTATGTCGCGAAGAACGTTTCCCGCGCCTACAGAAGGCAGCTGATCGTCGTCGCCGACGATTATGAATCTGCTTCCCGGAAGTATGGCGTTCACAAGACCGTTCATCAGCATCAGATCTATCATCGATGCTTCGTCCACTACTATAGCGTCATATTCCAGCGGATTATCCGCGTTTCTTCCGAAATCGCCCCTGCCGCTGTCAAAGAAAGTGTACTCCAGAAGCCTGTGTATGGTCGACGCCGGATGACCGCTCGTCTCGGTTATGCGCTTTGCCGCTCTCCCTGTCGGCGCGGCGATTGCCGTCTTGAGCCCGCTGTCTTCCAGTATGTTTATTATCGTATTGATTATAGTCGTCTTGCCTGTTCCCGGACCGCCCGTTATCACAGACACGCCCTCGCCAAGGCAGTTCATGACGGCTTTTTTCTGCTGCTCGCTGAGCTTGATGCCCGTGGACGACTCAGTTCTTTCAATGAGCGTCTCAGGCTGCCCCATTATAGGCTTCAGGTCAGCATTCACGAGTATCCTTATCTTCCCTGCCACATTCTGCTCGGCCATGTAGAACGCCGCCAGATAGACGACTCTCTGACCTTCGATCACGTCGATGTGGACATCCCCGAAGAAGGCCATCTGCTCCAGATGCGACGCAATCAGTTCGCGCGGCTGCTCGAGGAGTATCCCCGCCTTTTCGCACAGCACATCCTCAGGCAGATACGTATTGCCTTCGCCTGCGAACCAGCTCAAAGTGAACTTAATTCCGCTTCTGATTCGAAAAGCGTCGTCGGGCTCGATTCCGATCTTGGCCGCGATGGAGTCGGCCTTTTTGAATCCTATTCCGAAGACATCTTCAGTCAAACGGTAAGGGTTCTCCAGAACAGTTTCCACCGTGTCGGCGCCGTACACCGCATACAGCTTCATGGTCTGTGAGGCAGTTATGCCGTACTGCTGCAAAGTCATGCTCACCCTGGCGAATTCCCTGTGCACCGCAAAAGCCTCGGCGATTCTTCCTGCCACTTTTTCGCCGATTCCCGAAACCTCGCAAAGTCTCTCCGGATGCTTTTCGATTATGTCGAAGGTATCTTCCCCGAATTTCGCCACTATTGCCGCCGCGGTCTTCTTGCCGACGCCCTTTATTGTTCCTGAAGACAGGAAGTCCTTTATGCCCTCCTTCGTCGAAGGCATCACATCCTCGTAAGCGCTGACTTTGAACTGCTCCCCGTATCTGGGGTCGTCGATAAACTCGCCCTGAATGCGGCAGCTTTTGCCTGCTGCGGCGCCGGGCATTGTTCCCACTATGGTAAAGGCGTCTTCTTCAAGCTCAAAAACGGCTACTGTGTAGCCGTTTTCCTTGTTATGAAATATTATCTCGGCGATAACGCCTTCATACTCCATTATCTCAGCCATGTAACGTCTCTGAATGTCCTCCTGAGGCGGCTCTTGTTGAAAGCTCTGGCGTACTTGAGAAGCTTGTCTCTCTGATTGTTTTCCATGTCCCTGTGGACAGGCGTGAGCAGGAGCTCGAGCAGATACTCCGCTCTGTCAGGATCATCGGTAATGCCCGCTTCGATGATGTCGTCCGCGTCGATTACCATGTCCTCTACGAAGATAGGCTGCTTTTGCTGCAGGATGAGCTTGATGATCGCGTCACGTGCCACCTGCTGCTGGTTGTCCAGTTCAAACACTATGTTCTGAGCCTTGAGAAGCTTGTCATAGAAGTTGTACTTCCCCCATCCGAACTTGGAGATGAAGTCCTTGAGCGCTTCATCGTTTCTGCAGAAGTGCAGCTTAGGGCACAGCCTCTTGGCGTCCTCAAGATAATCCAGGCTCTCCTCCTCCTGAGGCAGATAGTGCAGCGCCTTGTGGTAGTTCTTGTCGAAGACAAGATAGAAGAGACCAAGTCTTCTGATCGGAATCTTCTTTGTCCTGTCTATGTTGTCCGAAAGCTTATCGTAATCCTTCTTCTCTCTCGGAAGCGAAGACTTGCCGTCCGGACCTATTATGGCCTCCAGCAGATCAAGGCCCTTCAGCATCTTTAGGAATTTGCCCGCGTAGTTGCCCGTCATGGCCGTAGTGAATTCATTGAGGATTATCTCTTTGTCAACGATCGTAGCCAGCTCGCGGTTCGACTGTATCGCGTTGTAGATTTCCCTGTTGAGGTCGAATCCGTAGAGCCCTACATAACGCAGGACCTTCCACACGAGTTCAGGATGCTTCTTTATTTTGGCGTCGATATCGCCGACAGGCTTCAGAAGCCTCTGCTTCATGTCTTTGCGCCCGCCGTAAGGGTCGACTGCCGATCCGTTTGAGTGCTCGCCCGTCGCCTCGCATGTGAAATCGTATATCGCAAGCTGCTCCTCAATCGGTCCCTCAAGGGTGATGAGGTCCGCGACGACTCCCTCGAAATGGTCCGCCTCGTTAATGTGCTGTGACTCCACGAACTCCGTGTAATCCAGACGCGTGGTCCTCTTGCCGATGACCTCTCCGTCCGGGAACATCTCGCGTATCTTGTCCTGCGGGCATTCAGTATAGAGGTCCCAGTCCAGAGCCTCCTCGCCCATGACTGAACCTGTTATGCACTGTCCGGCGCATATTACGTCCCATCCCGCTTTGTCGAATTTCCTGACTATCTCATTGATTTCGTCGGGTCTTTTTATCATTTGCTTATCCTTTCCTGTGATAAATTGTTCTGTTGTCAAGAGTCCATACGCGGTCGCTGAACTCGCCCGGCTCAGCCCTGTTCACCGCTTCTTCCATGTCGAACATCTTGGCGTCTATGATATCAAGGTAGTGGAGCATCTCCGCCTCAGGGAACAGAGGTCTTACCGGACTTCCGAAATCCGGTTCATAGTGATGGGAAATCACCATGTGCTCCAACATTACTTTTGTCTCTTCATCGATGCCCATCTCGCCGCAGATCTTCTCGAGCTCGCGAACGCCGAGCACCAGATGCCCAAGCATCTTCCCCTCGAAGGAATACCCCGGCGATATACCCATCTCGTTCGAGAGAATCTCCGTCATCTTCTCAACATCGTGAAGGATGACGCCCGCAAGGAGCAGGTCTTTGTTGAGATTCGTGTACACCTCGCAAGCCTTTTCGCCCAGCATGAGCATGCGCTTGACATGCCACAGCAGACCGGCCATCTCAGCGTGATGGTTCTTCGCCGCCGCAGGATAGTACAGGAGCTTTTCCTTATGATCCTCGAGCACTCTCGCGCAAAGAGCAGACAGCTTGCTGTCGTCCATTCCCTTCGCCTTCCCGAGGATGTAGTCGTACATCTCCTGAGGATCTTCCGGAGCGGCCTTGACGAAATCCTTTATGTCGAGTTCATCCTCCGCGCCTGTCAGCCTTATGCGTGAGATCTTCAGCTGCTTCATGCCGTTCCATTCGGTAACCTGCGCTCTCACCTTGATGATGTTGCCTTCCTTGATGCGCTCAAGACCTGCAACCTCTTCATCGGCTATATCCCACTTCTTTCCGCTTATTTCGCCGGTGCAGTCCCCAAGCATGAGGTCCAGATATGTCTTTCTGTTTGACCCCACTTTGAGAGCTATGGCCTTGACCATAAGGTAAGTCGTTATCTCCTCGCCTGTCTTAAGATTGCTTACAAAAATGTCTTTCATTCTTCTTCACCTTTCTCAAGTCCCTTTTTACCCCACAGGTACACGTATTTTACCACAAAAAAGACGGCCCATAAAGGCCGTCTTTGGAATTTTTTGTAATTTTGGTTTCCCTTATTCGATAACCTCAGTTACAACGCCTGATCCTACTGTTCTTCCGCCTTCTCTGATAGCGAATCTCAGTCCTTCTTCGATAGCGATCGGTGTGATCAGCTTG
>CADAHK010000099.1 GCA_902787725.1 uncultured Eubacteriales bacterium
GGAACAATTGGCGGAGTTATCTATGATGAGACGGAACACACAGTCTCCATCAAGGTAGTAAAAGATAGCAACGGCAACCTCGTAGCAGAAGAAGGCGATACGCTGATTAAGACTGAAACGATTACGAACACATATGACGCAAAGGGCAAAGTAACGCTCAGCGGCAAGAAGGACATCACAGGCCGTCCGTTCAAGGCTGGAGACAGCGCAACGATGAAGATTGAGGCTCTTGAACCAACAGATGCCCCGATGCCTGAACAGGATACGATCACACTGAATCCAACTGAAGGAACAAGTGCGACATTCCAGTTCGGAGACATCGAATACGATCTGTCAGACATCCCTGAAGATGCTGATAGCGCGACCTTCAAGTACAAGGTCACAGAGTCCGCATACTCAATGCAGGGCGTCGGAGAGAAGGACAGCACCGAGTACACAGTCACAGTCAAAATCAGTGACAATGGCGACGGAACGCTCAAGGTCGAAAAGAGTGAGAATGCAGAGTCGCTGAACTTTACAAATACATATGATGCAAAGGGCAGCATTCCTCTAAAAGGAACAAAGAAGTTCAAATACGGGGAAGTCGATAACGAAACAGGGGCATTCAAAGAGACATTCACATTTAGTGTCTATAAAGAGGAAGACTTCGATTCGGTAAATGACAGAAACTCTCCTGCCTTCATCTTAAACATGAAGGATAAAGCGGTATCAACAGCATCCACAGCTGACATACAAGTCAATAATGGCAAGGTATCATTCGACTTCAATAATGATCTTGAATATACTCTCGCAGACATCGTCGGCGGTGAAAAGACGGCGGCCGGATATTGGACGAAGGAATTCCATTATGTAGTGGTGGAAGACATACCGGCAACAGCAGTAAAGAAGACCGTTGACGGTAAGGACTTCTATTACGATAGTTCAATAGACAGCAGTGGAAAGCAAAAGGACATCAAGTATGATGCGACGGTATACCCTGTAACAATAACCGTCACAGACACGGGCAAGGGAACACTTGCTGTAAAAAGAGGTGAAGAGGAAGGACCTCTGACCTTCGACTTCGAGAATGAGAAGATCTACACGAAGCTCCTGCTCACAAAGGATATCGACAAATACGTGACGGGAGATACGAAAGGCGAGCTGACCAATGTGACATGCGTATTCAAGGTCAAATACAAAGACCCAATATTGGGACGCACAGTCACCAGGACGGTGAGCGTCCAGTTCGATGCACAGCATGTATCTGCAGATACAGCAGAGGTGGACAAGATACCAATAGAAGATCCAGATAAAACTTTCCAGGTAATAGAGGTTTATTCTATAGACTACGCTGGCAAGGTCAAACAAGGTAAAGAGCTTAAGAGAGTCGATCAGGCTACAGGCTTACCGATTTGGACAGTCGCGTTCGAAAACGAAAAAGAAGATAACATTACCGGAAGCGGCGTGATCAACAAAGTCGAGAAGGGCGATGACAACAAATTCCACATCACGAACCGACGGGACAGAACAAGCGAGTACCCATCGCCAATGCCACAAGGCAATGACTAAACGGACAGAAAGGAGGACAAAACGATGAAAAAGATCAATAAGACAATACTGATGCTATTCGCTTTAGTTCTCAGCCTGTCCGTGACAGTGGGAGCAACAGTGGCCTACTTCAGCGACTACGAGCAGGCGTCAGGGGGAGCAACATTGCAACTTGGCGGAAAGACGGAACTGAGCGAAGGCGATGACTCGAACTTTAAGGACATAGTCATCGAAAACACGGGAGAGACAGATATGATCGTCAGGGTCGGCATCTACGGTCCCGATGAGTTTTATGACTCGGACAACCCGAAAAATCTGGTCACGATGAAAGGTGACTGGATGAAGGGAAATGACGGCATGTACTACTACGGCAAAGTACTGAAGGGTAAACCGGATGAACAAACCCCTGGTGAGAATACGGGCGTTGGCAACTTGATAGCAAGCCTGTCATTTGAGTGGAAGGTTGAAGAAGGTGAGCAACCTCCGGACTACTACTTCGAAGTTACGGTAGTGCACGAAGGATCACAGGCGATTTACGACGGCACCAAGCTGAAAGTACCAAAAGGCTGGGATAAGGATGCGGTAGCCAAGATAAAGATCCCGGCGTCCCAGTAGGAAAGGTAGGTGAAGAAGATGAAGATCAGAAACACGATACTTTCCAAAAGAACACTGGCACTCCTGGCGGTGACAGCCCTGCTGTTCTGCGGGGGCGGCTTCGCAGGAACAAAAGCGGCGCTGACATATTTCAGTAACGACTACACAGCAGGATTCCAACTTGACCACCTGCAGGTACACCTGGTTGAGAATGAAAACGATGTATGCTGCGGTGAAAATGAGAGCATCTACACAGTCCACAGGACAAACGACAAGGTAGCGCAGGAGAAGATACCGAAATACAAAGGCGACCTCGTAGGGTATCTTGGATACAAAAATGAAAACAAAGATGCGCACTACGGGGATACGCCGGCATACAAGGTGGGCACACCGGGCAAGGTAGATCCGGGCAGGACATACAAAGAGGAACTGAGTGCGCGTAACGGCAACAATGTTGACGAGTATGTAAGACTCACTGTGCGGAAGTACTGGGTCAACAAAGAGAAAAAGAAGAGCACAGTAATGGACCCGGCGCTGATCAAGCTGACCTATAATGGCAGCGCTTACAATAACAGCGCATGGGCAGTAAACCCTAAAGAACATACTGTAGAGAGTGACACATACTATCTGAAGAATAAGCTGGGTGCAGGCGCTGATTCAGCATTGCTGTTCAACGAACTGACGATTGACGGATCAGTAGCGGATCTCGGCAATAAGAAGACGACTACGACAAAGAAATCACCGGGCCCGGACAATCAGGAAGTAACAGTAATTACTTACACCTATGACTATGATGATTTCACGTTCTACATCGAAGCAGACGTTCAGGCGATTCAGACACACAACGCGACAGACGCTGTGAAGAGTCTGTGGGGCGTGAGCAACGTGAGTGCCAAAAATGGCAAAGTGACAGTAAAGTAGGAGGTACAGGGATATGAAGAGAAATAAACTAATATACACCCTGGCCATCACACTGGCATTGAGCGTTGTGATGATCATGGGGATGACACAGATAGCGTCGGCAGAGAGCGATGAAGTAACAGGGCACTGCTACTTCAACGGCAGCGACATAGTGTGCGACTTCGACTCGAATGTAGTTGTCGAGACAGTGAAGGGCCTTGAGCCGGGAGATGACGTTACATTTAAAGTCAAGTTCGAGAACAGATACGACGAAACGACGCACTGGTACATGCGTAACGAGACTCTTACGACTCTCGAGCAGAGTTATGACAGAACACAGAACGGTGGATATACTTATAAGCTGACGCACATAGCGCCGGATGGCGAAGAGACAGTGCTGTTCGACAACAGCAAGGTCGGAGGCGTAGGCGAAGACGGACACTCATATGCGATCGATCCGAAGAGCAGCCAGACGAGCCACGGTACGGACAACACAGGCGAAGGTCTGCATCAGGCGACGAACGCAGCAGATGAGTGGTTCTTCATACAGACGTTGGGGAAAAAGCAAGCAGGTTACACAGAACTGTATGTGAAGTTCGACGGTGAGACAGAAGTAAACGACTACATGGACACAGCAGGAAAGCTTCTTCTGGCCTATGCTGTAGAGCTCGACAAGACACCTCCGCCAGGGAACAAGGTAAAGACAGGAGATGATAGCAATTTGCTGTTGTACCTGGCAGTTATGACGGCAGCGCTCCTGATGCTGATACTCACGATTTTGAGCTTCATGAAGGACAGAAGAGAGGCGAGAGTCGGAGTAGGAGCATACGGTGAGGGCACGGCAAACATATCTGGAGATGATATAAAACAGAGAAAGGAGCGTGACTGATATGAAGAAACGTTTCCTTATAACAGCGCTGATGCTGGCAGTGATGATGATCATGGCAGGAACGGTGACGGTATCTGCAGACGTATCAGAAGACGCCTATAAGTACACCATCACGGTCTATGCCGGACAGCAGGGCCACTTCGAGGCTCCGAGCATCGGCAAAGTGAGTGATGGCGGCAAGACACTGACAATAACTGCATCTCAGGGCGATAGAATCACAATTAACGAGAGCACGACAGGCTTCAAACTCGACAATGGCGATTATTACATTCGTGGCTTCCGTTATACGGGACACGACAATGACGAGCAGATGGCGGTAGCGTCATTTGAAGTTGATCAGGACGTCGCATATGAAGCGGCATACGGTCTCAAGGGTGGAATGGTAAAATATACAGTCCATTACCTTGATGAAAACAATAATGATCTGATAAAGTCGGAGGAATTCTACGGCATGGTCGGCGACAACCCTGTTGTATCTTTCAGATATGTGGAAGGGTATCAGCCGAACGCATACAACCTGACGAAGAAGCTGACGGCGAACGAGGCTGAAAACGTGTTCCCATTCACCTATAGCAAGGTTAGCGCTGCAGCAGCAGATCAAGGCGGCGCGGCAGCCGGTGGAGGTGCGGCAGCAGGAGGTGCAGCCGGACCGGGAGCAGCCGGAGCAGCAAATGCTCCTGCAGCACCACAGAACTTGGTTAACCTGGACGATAACCAGGCACCTCTGGCAGGAACTTCAGGAGGCGGTACCAACGGTACGAGCGTTCTTCCTGATGACGGGGTACCTATGGCAGGAGTAGGCCGTATAGCTGCAATCGGAGGAGGCATAGCATTATTGTTAGCCATAGCTGCTATAGCATTTGCTCTCATACGTAGACGGAGAAATGAAGACGTCGAAGAAGGAACAGCGTATAGAGACCCGCTGAAACAGGAATAATAACTGTTTGAAAAAAGACAATGCCGGGTATCCACGCATTTATGTGGATACCCGGTTTTACATGTATGAAAGCAAATGGTATAATCCAATTTGCAAAGGAGATGTGAAGATAAATGAAACTTGGAATCGTAGGACTTCCTAATGTAGGCAAGAGCACACTGTTCAACGCCATCACAAAGGCGGGCGCTGAGGCGGCAAACTATCCGTTC
>CADAHK010000100.1 GCA_902787725.1 uncultured Eubacteriales bacterium
TCACCGATGATGAAATACTGACGATGGTCGAGGAGGCCGAGACGGGCGGCGGCATCGATGAGGAGAGGAGCGAGCTCATTCAGAACGCCATCGAGTTCGATGAGCTGACAGCGGAAGAAGTCATGACGCCGCGTCCTGAGATGGTAGCCGTGGATACGGAGTGCAGCGAGGAAGAGCTTGCGAAGCTGTTCGAGGAGACAGGATTCTCGAGAATACCGGTCTATGAGGAAGACATCGACAAGATCATCGGCGTAATCAATCAGAAGGATTTCCACTACCACGTTGTGGGAACAAACAAGCAGATATCCGACTACGTATCGCCGGTCGTATTCGTGGCGGAGACAATGAAGATCTTCGATCTGCTCAGAAAAATGCAGCAGCTGAAGACCCACATGGCGATCGTCATCGACGAGTACGGCGGCACTTCGGGACTTGTCACAATGGAGGACATAATCGAAGAGCTAGTCGGAGAGATATATGACGAGTACGACGTCATCGCGAACAAGGAAATAATGCCTTTGCAGAACGGAAGCTACAGAGTTATCTGCAGCGCCAATCTGGCGAAGGTGTTCGACTACTTCGGGATCGATGAAGACATCACCGAGGTAAATACAGTCAACGGATGGGTGTCCATGATGCTGGATCACCTGCCTAAGAAGGACGACAGATTCGAAACAGAGATAGACAGGAAAAAACTCAAAGTCAGAGTTACAAAGGCTGACGCGAGAAAAGCAATAGAGATTAACCTCGTCTGCGAAGACGTAGCGGAAGAGGATGAAACAGAAAGGACAGAGGACAAGTAATGGGTTTCATGGAGAAAGTATTTGGCGACCTTAACGAGAAGGAAGTCAAGAAAGTTTCAAAGATCGCCGACAAGGTCATGGCTTATGAAGATGAGATGACGGCCCTGACCGACGAGCAGTTAAGAGCTAAGACAGCCGAGTTCAAGGAGAGAATCGTGGGCGGAGAGAGTCTGGACGACATCCTTCCTGAGGCCTTTGCGGTATGCCGCGAGGGCGCGTGGAGATCTCTGGGAATGAAGCACTTCTATGTTCAGGTCATCGGCGGAATAGTCCTCCACCAGGGAAGAATTTCCGAGATGAAGACTGGTGAAGGTAAGACTCTCGTAGCGACGCTTCCGGCTTATCTGAACGCTCTCGAAGGCAAAGGCGTTCACGTCGTTACGGTCAACGATTACCTGGCCAAGCGTGACATGGAGTGGATGGGCAAGCTCTACACATTCCTTGGGCTGACAGTAGGCTGCGTAATCCACGGAATAACCGAAGAGGAAAGACGTGCCGCTTACCAGGCGGACATCACATACGGAACCAACAACGAGTACGGTTTCGACTATCTGCGCGACAACATGGTCACGTACAAAGAGAACATGATGCAGCGCGAGCTCAACTACGCCATCGTCGACGAGGTCGACTCGATCCTCATCGATGAGGCCAGAACACCGCTGATTATCTCGGGACGCGGCGACAAGTCCACCGACATGTACAGGAGAGCCGACAGCTTCGTCAAGACTCTCATCCGCGGAACAAGAGACAAGGATACAAAGGTCGAGACGGGAGACTTCGTTGTCGAGGAAAAGGACAACCAGATCTCACTGACTGAAGAGGGCGTTGAGAAGTGCGAAGATTACTTCGGAATCGACAACTTCTCAGATCCTGAGAACATGGAGATAAACCACCACGTCATGCAGGCCCTGAAGGCCCGCAACATGATGAAGCGCGACGTAGACTACGTCGTCCGCGACGGCGAGATCATCATCGTCGATGAGTTCACCGGTCGTATGATGTTCGGACGCCGCTACAGCGACGGACTCCACCAGGCGATCGAGGCCAAGGAAAATGTGCTCGTACGTTCAGAGAGCAAGACCCTGGCGACAATCACTCTGCAGAACTACTTCAGAATGTATCAGAAGCTGGCGGGCATGACAGGTACGGCAAAGACAGAGGAAGCCGAGTTCACCGATATCTACAACATGGACGTAGTTGTCATCCCTACCAACAAGCCGGTCATAAGAGAAGACCTTGCCGACGCGGTATACGCGACAGAGAAGGGCAAGTTCAAGGCCATAATCGACAGAGTAATCGAGGCTCATGAGAAGGGCCAGCCGGTTCTGGTCGGTACTATATCCATAGAAAAATCCGAGCTCATAGCTGACGCTCTCAGAAAGCGCGGCATCAAGGACTTCAACGTACTGAACGCGAAGCACCATGAGAAGGAAGCGCAGATCGTCGCGGAAGCCGGACGTGAAGGCGCGATCACCATCGCCACCAACATGGCCGGCCGTGGTACCGACATCATCCTGGGCGGTAATCCTGAATTCCAGGCCCGCAGGGAGATGGAGGAGCTGGAGTACGACGAGGATCAGATTGCCTTTGCGACGAGCTTCGTTCAGAGCGATGATCCTGATCTCCTCGAAGCCAGGGAGACGTTCCAGCAGCTTCTCGACAAGTACAAGGCCGAGCGTGCTCCTGAGCAGGAGAGAGTCCGCGAGCTGGGTGGCCTTTGCATCATAGGTACCGAGCGTCACGAATCGAGACGTATCGACAACCAGCTGAGAGGCCGTTCCGGTCGTCAGGGAGACCCGGGCCAGACGCAGTTCTGCGTATCCATGGAAGACGAGCTCATGAGGCTGTTCGGCGGCGAGAGAATGCAGAACATCGTCAGAAAGCTGGGAGTCGAAGAGGACGAGGCTATCGAATCCGGCATGGTTTCAAAGCAGATCGAGAACGCCCAGAAGAAGGTCGAGGGCAGAAACTTCGGTATCAGAAAGTACGTCCTCCAGTACGACAACGTAATGAACAAGCAGCGTGAGATCATCTACGGCGAGCGTAAGAAGGTTCTCTTCGGTGAGGACCTCCGTGAAGACCTCGACATGATGACGCGCAAATTCATAGATGAAGTAGTAGACCCGATCGTCATCGCGTCCAAGTATCCGGAGGAATGGGACTTCGATACGATGAACGAGGGACTGGCCAAGATCACCGGCCACTTCGAACCGCTCGAGTTCGATGCGGAAGACCTGCACGACATGGACGAAGAGTCTCTGAAGAACGGTCTTTACGGCGAGTTCAGCGACATGTACGACGCCAAGGAAGAGGAGATCGGCGTGGACAGACTGCGTGAGGTCGAGCGCATGATCCTGCTGCGTGTCGTAGACAGCAAGTGGATGGATCACATCGACGCCATGGATCAGCTGAAGAGCGGTATCGGACTCAGAGGACTGGGCGGACAGGACCCGGCCGCGGCGTACGCCCACGAAGGTTTCGCTATGTTCGAGCTGATGGTATCCGCGATACAGGAAGAGTTCGTAAGGTACTGCTACAACGTTACCGTTACGACTTCCAGTGAGCGCCGCGACGTCATCGGAACCGGACAGGAGCACAAGGACGAGTTCGACGACACCGAGATGCGTGAAGCGGCCGCGCGCCAGAAGGCTGAAGGCGGCAATGTAGACATGGGCAGCGCGCCGGCACAGGCAGCGGTTCCTAAGAGAGAGCACAAGCAGGAAACGGTTCGCCGCGAGACCCCGAAGGTGGGACGTAACGATCCGTGTCCGTGCGGAAGCGGTAAGAAGTACAAGCACTGCTGCGGCAGAAACGCGTAATCAACGCAGCGGCAAATTGGAGACATAGATGATTTTACTTGATGAGTTAAAACAGGAAATACCGGAGCTGGAGCATATGCTCAGCGAGGCGGAGGAAGCGCTCCGTCCGGATGAACTTCGCGCAAAGGCAGCCGAGCTTGAGACGAAGACGACTGAGCAGGGATTCTGGGACGATCAGAACCGTGCCCAGAAAATCATGAAAGAGAAGAAGTCTCTGGAGGACCGGGTGTCTGAATACGAAAGCCTGAACGGTCGCCTTGAGGATCTTAAGATTATGATTGAGATGGCTGAAGAAGCGGACGACGCGGAGACAGCCGAGGAAGCAAAGGCAGAAAAGGCGGCTCTCGTTGCCGACCTCGAAAATCTGAAGCTGAAGACTCTGCTCAACGAAAAATACGACGAGAACAACGCCATCATTTCCATCCACGCGGGAAGCGGCGGAACGGAAGCGATGGACTGGGCCGAGATGCTCCTGCGCATGTATCTGAGATGGTGCGAGAAGCGCGGATTCAAGGCGAAGATCATGGACATGAATGACGACACGGAAGCGGGCATCAAGAGCGCGACTGTTTTTGTGGAAGGAGACTACGCCTACGGTTACCTGAAGAATGAGAAGGGCGTGCACAGACTGGTGCGCATTTCCCCGTTTGATTCCTCAGCGCGCAGGCATACATCATTCGCTTCTCTGGACGTGACGCCGGAAATCGAATACGATACAACCGTTGAAATCAATCCGGAAGATCTGCGTATCGACACGTACCGGTCGAGCGGCGCCGGCGGACAGCACGTCAACATGACGGATTCCGCTGTCAGAATCACTCATCTTCCTACACACATCGTTGTGACATGCCAGAACGAGAGGTCTCAGATACAGAACCGTGAGTTCGCCATGAAGATGCTCATGTCCAAGCTGATCGAGCTCAAGGAAAAGGAAGAGAAGGAATCCCTTGATGAGCTGAAGGGCGACTACAACCAGATCACCTGGGGCAGCCAGATCCGTTCCTATGTGTTCCAGCCGTACACCATGGTAAAAGACCACAGGACCGGCGCAGAGGTAGGCAACGTGCAGGCTGTAATGGACGGAGAGCTGGATTACTTTATCAACGAGAAGCTGAAGGCAAAGTAAAATATCGAAAGCGAAGTGCGAACGTGGAACTTGCCGGAAGAGGAAAAACATTCATCACATATATTCTGACGGGGGTTAGCTGCGGAATTGTCTGCGGCGGAGCCGCCGTCTTTTTCAGTTGGCTGACAACAATGCTTCTGTACGATGAGTTCAGGAAGGAAGACGACCTGACCATGGATGCGCTGTACCGGCACATGCGTGACGGCAGGCCGCTGTCATTCTGGCTGGCGCCGATGATCGCCGTCAGCACATGCCTCGCATATCTGACGGGAGGATCCGTCGGAAGAGTCGGGTCTGCGCTTCAGATCGGGGGATGTCTGGCAGTCCTGATCGGAAAGAAGTTTGCGCTGCTGCGCAGATTCGCGCCTGCGCCGGAGCTTTTGCTGGCCTGCGGTATAGCGGCGGGATTCTGCGGAATTCTGAACGCGCCGGTTGCGGGAGCGGTCTTTGGCGTCGAGGTGCTGGTCCTCAGCTATAGGAAGTGGATATATATTTTTCCTGCCCTCATCACCTCATTTATCACCTGGGGAATTGCGCGCGCGGCGGGCATATATTATGTTGATTTCCACGACCTTACAACGGCGACTGTCAGCACCACGGTTGTTCTGAAAGTGTTCGTGATTGCCTTTGCGGCAATGCTGATAGGAAGGATGTATTGCTTTGTGCGCAAAATCACCGTTAAAGGTTTTGAGGCATTGAACAACAGGTATCTCCGCGTGATCGCCGGAACTGTTCTCGTCATAGCGCTCACACAGATTCTAGGGCATACGAACTGCAACGGTATAGGATTCTCCTACGTCGACGCGGCGCTGGACGGACATAGCGCCACGCTGGCCTTTCTCTGGAAGCTGATGCTAACGGCGTTCACTCTCGGCTGCGGCATCAGAGGAGGAGAGATAGCGCCGACGATATTCATAGGAGCGACAGGCTGTTTCGCCGCAGGGCATCTGATCGGCCTGGATCCCGCGCTGGCGGCCGCCATAGGAATCGTCGGAGCGCTGGCGTCTGTAACCAACTGCCCGGCCGCGATCTTCCTCTACGGACTGGAGGCAATCAGCCTGAGTCCCGGCATGGCGCTGTACTTTTTCATAAGCGTCTGCATGGCCCACTTCCTGTCCGGCACAGGGGGCATATACAGCGAACAGGGCGCCGAAAAACAGATTCTCAAACCACACCTGTTCTGAGGACGAGGAGCCGCGTCTGATATACGGAATGTATACAGTATTTCATCGGCAAAAGGTCAAATTACAACTTGTATCAAAATGGGCGGTGTGTTAATATTTTATCGGTGATGCGAGCAGCATCGCTTTGTCGTGTTGCTTTTGAAAGCAGCGCGCGTGTTTAGCATTAATAAAGGAGAGCATTTTTATGGGTGCAGTAGTTGAAACTTTACTTAGATTCTGGGAATCAACCGGAGTTGCAAATTTCACGTACCAGAGCGGTATCATGATTGTGGTATCACTGTTCTTCCTGTATCTGGCCATCAGACACGGATTTGAACCATTGCTGCTGGTACCAATCGCCTTCGGCATGCTTTTGTCAAACCTGCCGATGACGGGAATCTTCATCAATGAGGTAGTCCATGAGGGCGTGGTGAACTCTAATGAGCTTGCGGACGCAGGCATATTCTCAATATTCTACATGCTGAAACCTGTGCTGCCTTCGCTGATATTCCTCGGCGTAGGAGCCATGACAGACTTCGGTCCGCTCATCGCGAACCCTAAGTCATTGCTCATGGGCGCAGCTGCTCAGCTGGGAATCTTCTTCGCGTTCTTCTCGGCTATCGCGCTGGGATTCAATGCGCAGGAAGCAGGCTCCATCGGTATCATCGGCGGAGCGGACGGTCCTACGGCAATCTATCTTACGACTAAACTGGCAGACCATCTGGTCGGACCAATCGCTGTTGCGGCGTATTCGTACATGGCCCTCGTGCCGATCATCCAGCCGCCTATTATGACAGCGCTGACCACCAAGCACGAGCGGGAGCTCAAGATGGAACAGCTGCGAACCGTATCGCAGAGAGAAAAGATTCTCTTCCCGATTGCTGTAACAATTGTAATCGCATTGCTGCTTCCGGCAGTAGCACCGCTGATCGGAATGCTGATGATGGGCAACCTGTTCAAGGAGAGCGGAAGAACAGCCCGTCTGTCAGATACTTCATCGAATGCTCTTTCGAACATACTCGTTATCCTGCTCGGAACCTGCGTAGGCGCTTCCGCGACAGGAGAAACATTCCTGACCTGGGCGACCATCAAGATCGTTATCCTCGGTGTTCTGGCATTCTGCT
>CADAHK010000101.1 GCA_902787725.1 uncultured Eubacteriales bacterium
ATTTCTTGATACGCTCGATGATGAGGAAAAAATTTTGATGATGACGAGTGATATCGATGAGGAGACTGTCCTTGTAGAAACGATCACTCTTTTTTCTATCCGTGAGCGAAGGATCATGAGGGCAATCAACCAATACAAGAATGACCCGAAATATAAAGACGGGCTGTATGTTGCAGGGGTTGAGAGCCGAAAAACGAAGCGAGTGTTCGAAGGGACGCCGGAAGAACAGGAAGAAGAACGAGAACGATACAGAGAAAAGCGGCGCCTTCTTGAGGAAGCGACTCCGGAGGTTCTCCCGGGTTCCGCGATGGAGATAAGTACGCGCACGGAATCAACAGCGAACCTTATTGCCAGACTGGAACGCGAACTGACTTCCGTACAGTCGCAAAAAGCAAGGGCACTGGCATCCCTGAATCAGGTCCGCAATGCAAGAATCCAACAGGAGATGCAGCTCCAGAAGCTTCCGCTCGAACTCGAACTCATGGATGCGAACATTGAACGCACCGACGCACTCACGAACAAGATACTCGGTTCCAACGAGATCCTTGAAGACCTGAGTGAGACAGACGCCATGCTTTACGGAGAGGACGGTGATGCCGATGAGGAAACGTGCTAAACGCAGGGAGCTCCGGTGTCGCAAGGAAGAGAAAGAAATCCGAAGGGCATCGACGCTCAGGTACCAGTGGAGCGAGAAGCATAAGCAATACATCCGAAGATGCGTGCGAAGCGTGTACAACATAGCGGAAGGCGCTGTTCGTGCCGGTAAGACTGTAGACAATGTGTATGCTTTCGCCCATGAACTGAAGACGCATCCGGATAAGATGCACCTCGCCACCGGTTCTACTGGTGCGAATGCAAAGCTGAATATCGGTGACTGCAATGGCCTCGGACTGGAATACATCTTCGCAGGTCAGTGCAAATGGGGCAAGTACAAAGGCAATGAATGTCTGATCATCAATGGGCCTGATACAAATAACCAGGACAAGATCGTAATCTTTGCCGGTGCCGCACTCGCATCGAGCTACAAAAAAATCCGAGGCAACAGCTTTGGCATGTGGATCGCGACGGAGATTAATATCCATCACGATAACACGATAAAGGAAGCATTCAACCGTACCCTTGCATCCCATCGAAGGAAGTTCTTCTGGGATCTCAACCCCGACCATCCGAACGCTCCGATCTACACGGATTACATCGACAAGTATGTGGAGATGGATAAAACCGGGGAGCTGCTCGGTGGCGTCAATTACCAGCAGTTCACGATCACAGACAATGTGAACATCGACGAGCAGGCCAGAAAGGAGTTCATTTCTCAGTATGTCCCGGGGAGCATCTGGTATAACCGTGACATCCTCGGCCAGAGGAGCATAGCGGAAGGCCTGATCTACAAGACATTGGCGGGAGAATTCTCGCTGCCTGCGGGCCAGAAGAAACCTCACTCGATAACACTCGATGAGGCGAAGGCGATGCAGTTCGGCAAAATCATCGTCGGTGTAGACTTCGGTGGTAACGGTTCCGGACATGCGTTCATTGCTTCGGGAATATCGAAAGACTTCCAACAGCTCTTCTCACTGCGGTCAAGACGGTACGTGGAGGGTAAGCGGGATCCGGATAATCCGAGTAGGATAATCAGGGATGTTTCTTCTCAGCAGCTATGCGAGTTGTTCCACCAGTTCATCTTATGGGTGCTCGCGGTATTCGGAAGGGTTGATATTGTGTATGTCGATTCTGCAGAGCAGGTGCTGAAGCGAGACTTCCAGAACGTGCTGAGGTCTCACAAACTGGGGAATATTCCGGTAGCGGACGCGAGGAAGCTGTACATCAATGACCGGATATTCTGCCTGGATATTCTGTCAGCGAATGACCGTTACTGGTACGTTGAATCGGAATGCGGTTCACTCATGGCTGCTATAGCATCTGCAATATGGGATAAGTCCCAGCCGACAAAGGACGAACGGCTTGACGATGGAACATCTGATATCGACTCGCTGGATGCTTTCGAGTACACTTTCGAGCGGTTCATCCCGAGGCTCCTGAGGAGCTTCGGATATAAGCCCGGTCAGAATTAAGGAGGGGCAATGGGAATCATAGATTTTTTCAAGGACATAGGAAGGAGGATAAAGGGCATGTTCCTCGCTAGGAATCAGGTCGAGAAGCATATGCAAGTCAAGACGGTCATATCCGGAAAGATGGAGCAGGCTATCGGACTGTGGAATGAAATGTACACAAATCACCCGCCCTGGGAGGGGGACGTCGAATACGGCGCGTGCCTGAATCTTCCCGCGGCCATTTGTTCAGAGATCTCAAGGCTCGTCCTTACGGACTTTGAGTTCAAGCTGGAGGGCAACGACCTTTCGGATTTCATTGCGGAGCAGCTGAAGACGCTCCTCAGGATGGACAACCTCTCAAAGGTCATCGAGCATTACTGCGCTACTGGCGCTGTCGTGCTGAAGCCATACGTAAAGACTGTCGATGCGAACGGAGTCCCCGACAAGATCGGCATCGAGGCGATATCGGCGAACTACTTCTACCCTGTCGCATTCGATGACGGCATGGTAACATCCGCCATCTTCGTGGACAGCAAGAAGGAACACAAGTATCTGTATACCCGGCTGGAGATGCATGAGTGGTCTCCCGATAAATATGTCGTAAGGAATAAGGCTTACAGGTCTGAGGAGATGTATAACTACACGGATTCGGAATGGTCCGTCGGATACAACGCGAAGGACAGGTTCCGCGAAGAGATTCCTCTTACGGATGTCCCTGAATGGGAGAACCTTGAACCGGAAGTCACGATGAAGAACATCGACAAACCGCTCTTCATCTACATCAAGGTGCCGACCGCGAACAACGAGGATCCGGATTCGCCGCTTGGTGCTTCAATCTATCACAGGGCTGTGAACGTGATCCGCGCCACAGACATTCAGTACGGCGGGTTCCTCTGGGAATATGAAGCTAAGAAAACGAAGATCTTCGCAGATACGACGATGTTTGACGAGGAGCGCGATGAGAACGGCGAGCTTCGTCTTGGCGGATACGAGCAGAAGCTTTTCCGGACACTGCATTCCGACCAGCTCGGTGACAGCGTCGTGAAGGGGCTTATCGAACCGTATTCGCCGGATATCCGCGACCAGTCCATGATTAACGGCCTGAACGAGAACCTGAGGCAGATCGAATTCCTTGTCGGCCTGGCTTACGGCACGCTGTCCCATACAACGGATGTCGAGAAGACAGCTGAGGAGATACGCATGTCGAAGCAGCGAAGCTACCATACAGTCAACCTGATTCAGGACGCATGGGGCTTAGGCCTGCAGGGCCTCTGCGAAGTCATTGCGCTGTATGCGAAGCTCTATCACATCCGCCCGGATGCGGATATCGAACC
Source organism: uncultured Eubacteriales bacterium (assembly GCA_902787725.1). Taxonomy (GTDB): domain Bacteria; phylum Bacillota; class Clostridia; order Peptostreptococcales; family Anaerovoracaceae; genus Lentihominibacter. The sequence goes on from CADAHK010000101.1 coordinate 3,383, forward strand.
GGTCATAACCTGGGGAGATGGCGTCCTGCAGGATACCGAGAAGGAAATCATGATCAGGATGCAGCTTGCGAACGGCGGGTTTCTGAAGAAGAAGTACGTGACGGCCTATTGGATGGGATGCACACCTGAGGAAGCTGAGGAACAGTACTTGCCTGAATCGGAAGCGAACGACGTCGAGTCGAGGTTCCCGTTAGAGTAGGAGGCGTCCAATGCTGACACCTGAATATCTCGCTGTATTCAGCAACCGTCTCCTTGCTATGTATGACCAGCTTGAAGTGCAGATCGTGGTGGATATCGCCAGACGGCTTGTCAAGAACGAAGGTGTTACGGATTCCGCACTGTGGCAGTACAAGCAGGCCATGGAGATAGGTGGGCTGCAGGAAGAGATAAACAGCCAGATCGCAGAGATGACAGGGAAGACGGAGGCAGAAATCGAACGGCTCTTCATAGAAGCCGGTGCTATGAACGTCCGCACGAATGTAAGGCCTCTTGAAATAGCAGGCTTATCGGTAGACCTCTCGCTCTCAGGTTCCATGGAGCAGACGCTCCTGGCGGAGATCCTGAGGACGAAGAACAATATCTACAACCTGACACTCACGACAGGTTCCACAGCCGCAGACCTTTACAGGCAGTATTCGAATCAGGCATATATGCAAGCTGTATCCGGTGCATTCTCCCCTCAGCAGGCGATACGTTCTGCAGTCAAGGCTGCTGCCGATGAGGGAAGCTATGTACAGTTCCCGAAAAGGCGGGACCATCTTGACGTCGCGATCAGACGGAACCTGCTCACTTCCGTCAATCAGACAATCGGCGTGCTTACGGAAATGCAGGCGGAAGATCTAGGCGTACAGTATTACGAGGTATCCGCGCATTCAGGAGCCAGACCGTCACACGCTGAATGGCAGGGACAGATCTACAAGATTGAAGGGCATGACGATTATCCGAACTTCGAGGAATCGACCGGATATGGAGACATCACAGGCTTATGCGGGGTGAATTGCAGGCACACCTTCTATCCGTACTGGCCGGGCATATCAAAACCCGCATACTCGGCTGAGAAGCTCGCTGAATATGAGAACCATCGTGTCGAGTATGAGGGAATCGAATATACCGACTATGAAGCCTCACAGATACAGCGAGGCATGGAACGGAGCATTCGGGCTACCAGAAGGGAACTTGCCTCTACAGACGCAGCCCGTAAGGCATCTGAGGATGAGGCTGTCCGCAAGGCATTGAACGATGATTTCACACTGTTCGCCAAGAAGCTGAAAGAACAGGAGAAACGTCTGAAGAGCTTCTGCAGACAGACGAACAGGGATTATGAGAGCGACCGTGTACAGGTGGTCGCTTATAAAGATGAGCATGGGCGTGTCGTACATTTCGACAGGTCTGTGTCGCAGAAAGCGGTGCATGCCGCGAAGAAAGGATAAAAATGGATGGAGACTGATAGATTCATTGAGTTATGCATTGATGCAG
>CADAHK010000102.1 GCA_902787725.1 uncultured Eubacteriales bacterium
CGGTTTGTTTATCGATTATTCGACAAGCCGCTGTGCTTATTTCATCACAGCTCCCTGTGCCGCAGGGGCTACGTAGCGGGCGTAGCGTACGAGCCAGCCGCTTGTAACTGTTGGGGCAGGGGCCTTGTATTCTGCGCGGCGGGATTCGAATTCTTCATCGCTTACCTGTGCGCTGATTGAAGCACCCGGGATGTCGATGTCGATGATGTCTCCCTCGCGGAGAAGGCCGATGTTTCCGCCCATGGCTGCCTCAGGACAAACGTGTCCGATCGAAGCGCCTCGGGAGGCGCCGCTGAAACGTCCGTCTGTGATCAGGGCGACCGTCTTGTCCAGCTTCATTCCGGCGAGTGCGCTTGTCGGGTTGAGCATCTCTCTCATTCCCGGGCCGCCCTTAGGACCTTCGTAGCGGATGACTACAACGTCACCGTCCTTGATCTTTCCGTCGTAGATCGCTGCTATTGCTTCATCCTCGCTGTCGAAGACTCTGGCAGGGCCTGAGTGCTTCAGCATCTCAGGCGCAACTGCGCTGCGCTTTACGACGCAGCCGTCCTGGGCGATGTTGCCCCACATGATCGCGATGCCGCCGGTCTCACTGTAAGGGTCGGTAACAGGGCGGATGCAGGACTCGTCCTTTATGTGCGCTCCCTCGATGTTCTCGGCTACGGTTTTTCCTGTAGCGGTGATCAGGGAAGTATCGATAGCGTCTATCTTTGCAAGCTCCGCCAGCACTGCCGGAAGTCCGCCCGCGTTGTTCAGGTCGTGCATATGAGTAGGACCTGCAGGCGCCAGATGGCAGAGGTTAGGGACCTTGCTGCTGTATTCATTGAAAAGGTGAAGGTCGAAGTCTACGTCAGCCTCGTTGGCGATTGCCAGAAGGTGCAGAACCGTATTGGTTGAGCATCCTAGGGCCATGTCACATGCAAGCGCGTTGCGCAGTGACTTCTCATTAATGATGTCGCGCGCCTTGATGTCCTTTTCGACCAGGTTCATGATGGCCATGCCCGCGTGCTTGGCGAGGAGCATGCGCCCTGAATGTACGGCAGGAATTGTGCCGTTTCCCGGAAGCGCGATGCCGACCGCTTCAGCCAGGCAGTTGATGCTGTTGGCTGTGTACATGCCGGAGCAGGAACCGCAGCCAGGGCATACGTTCTCTTCATACTCAAGGAGTCCGGCCTCATCGATGATGCCGGCCTTGTACGCTCCGACAGCTTCGAACATCTTCGAAAGGGAAGTCTCTTCGCCGCCGACCAGCCCGCTCATCATCGGTCCGCCTGAACAGACGACAGCAGGTATGTTCATGCGGACTGCCGCCATGATCATGCCCGGAACGATTTTGTCGCAGTTTGGTATGAGCACCAGACCGTCGAATCCGTGGGCGATGGTCATCGTTTCAACGCTGTCCGCGATCAGCTCACGGCTGGCCAGGGAGTACTTCATTCCCAGATGTCCCATCGCGATTCCGTCGCAGACGCCGATGGCAGGGACCTCGATCGGAGTTCCGCCGGCCATGCGTACGCCGGCCTTGACGGCTTCAGCGACCTTATCCAGGTGCATGTGACCGGGAACGATTTCGCTCTTGGCGCTGACTACGCCGATAAGCGGACGCTCCAGTTCTTCCTTTGTATAACCCATCGCGTAGAACAGGCTCCTGTTAGGAGCGCGCTCCGCACCTTTTTTTACATTGTCACTTCTCATTATTTTTCTCCTCTGAATAGTCAAAATACAGACTTCCTCACATATCAACACGAAAAAGATTGTTTTGTGAGGGATTTACACGAAAACCGCGTTTTTTTCGGTGTCAGTCCTCACATAATTAAATAATGGGCTTAATAATGTGAGGGTGCTAAGTGATGATATGAGCGATTATCATCAAAACCCTCAGTTTTTATGCACAAACGAGCAAATTACTGAGGGTTTTTGAAATCAAGTCGTTCGTTTTCTATTTCTGCAGCCAGCTCATCATCTTACGAAGTTCAGCGCCTACGGAGCAGAGCAGGTGTGAGGCTTCCTTCTTGCGTGTTGCCAGGAAGCGTGCCTTTCCGCCGGCGTTGAATTCCTGAATGAATTCGGAAGCGAAGGTGCCGTCCTGGATCTCGGAGAGTACCTGACGCATCTCAGCGCGGGTGTCTTCCGTGATCAGGCGCTTGCCTGTTCTGTAGTCGCCGTATTCAGCGGTGTTGGATACGGAGTATCTCATCTTGTCGAAGCCGCCTTCGTTGATCAGGTCGACGATCAGCTTCATCTCGTGGATGCACTCGAAGTATGCCATCTCAGGAGCGTAGCCTGCTTCAACCAGCGTATCGAATCCGGCCTTCATCAGTTCGGTAACGCCGCCGCAGAGGACAGCCTGCTCGCCGAAGAGGTCGGTTTCAGTTTCTTCCTTGAATGTAGTCTCAAGAATTCCTGCGCGGCCTGCGCCGATTCCTGAAGCGTATGCCAGAGCGTATTCCTTGGCTTTGCCTGACGCGTCCTGATAAACAGCGATCAGTGAAGGAACGCCTTTGCCTTCCAGGTACTGGCTTCTTACTGTGTGGCCAGGGCCCTTAGGCGCGATCATGATGACATCAAGATAGTCCGCAGGAATGACCTGATTGAAGTGGATGTTGAATCCGTGAGCGAAGCACAGAACGTCGCCTTCCTTCATGTGCGGAGCGACCTGGTCTCTGTAGACCTGTGCTGCGATCTCATCCGGTACGAGCATCATTACGATGTCGCCTGCCTCAGCAGCTTCCTCGATGTCCAGGATTTTCAGACCCGCGGCTTCTGCCTTTGCAGTATGTGATGAGCCCGGACGGAGTCCGACAACAACGTCGCAGCCGCTTTCGTTCAGGTTCATTGCGTGGGCGTGGCCCTGTGAACCGAAACCGATGATTGCGATGGTCTTGCCATCCAGCATTCCTAAGTTACAATCCATGTCATAGTATTTCTTGATCATTTCCGTTTCTCCTTTCGGTTGATTCTTTATCTACTGTTTATTCTTCGCCCAGGCCTCTGTCACCGCGCCTCAGGCCGGTGATGCCTGTACGGCATACATCGATTATCTGATAGTTTTCCATCATGTTCATGAAGCCGTCGATCTTTTCGGATTCGCCGGTTACCTCGACAATAAGACTCTTGTTCGACAGGTCGACGATGCGTCCGCGATAGATGTCGACGATCTCCTTGATCTCGGAGCGTTCTTTCTTTGAAGCCTTGATCTTCAGAAGCAAAAGCTCTCTGTACAGGTCGTGCTCTTCCATGAGTGAGATGGAGTGGACGAATTCCTGCTTGGCGGTCTGCGTGAAGATCTGGTTGAACTTGCGGTCGTCACCTGTGAGCACGAGGGTGATTCTCGTCAGCTTCGGGTCGTTTGTAGGTGAAGCTGTGAATGAGTCGATGTTGTAACCGCGGCGCGCGTACAGTGAAGTCAGTCTCGCCGCAACTCCGGCCTCGTTTGTTACCAGCATGCTGAAGACGCCGGTTCTTTCGTTATTTTCCATTTCGTCCTCCTATCCTATGATCATGTCCTCAACGGTACCGCCCGCCGGAATCATCGGCAGAACGAACTCGTCCTTGGCGATGTGGCAGTCGATCCATACAGGCCTGTCGGTTTCTTTTAACGCTTTTGCAAAGACATCAGCGAATTCGTCAGGCGTATTTGCCGAATATCCCTTGGCGCCGAAGGCCTCCGCCAGGGCAGGGAAGTTGGTCGCCCGTCCCGGGTCCGTGGAGGAGTGTCTGCCGTTGTAGAAAACATCCTGCCACTGATAAACCATGCCGAGAACCTGGTTGTTCATGATGATCGTGATGATCGGCAGCTTCTGGCTTACAGCCGTGCACGCCTCGTTCAGATTCATGTGGAATGAGCCGTCGCCGGTGAAGTGGATGACCCTGCAGTCAGGAAGACCAAAAGAGGCTCCTATGGCCGCGCCGTATCCGAATCCCATGGTTCCGAGACCGCCGCTTGTAATGAAGCGTCTCGTCTTCGCATGCTTCAGATACTGGGCTGTCCACATCTGATGCTGACCTACGTCCGTGACATAGACCGTATCCTTGTCTGTCATGTCTCCGACCATGCTTATGATCTCGCTTGGGTGCAGGTCTGCGGCCGCGCTCTTGACATCGCCTGTCTTGGCTTTCCAGCCCATCGCCAGGCTGACCCATTCGCTGCGGTCCTTCTCCTTGATCTTAGGGAGCAGGGCAGTCAGGAATTCCTTGACGTCAGCCGTAACGCCGCAGTCGACGATGACGTTCTTGTTGATCTCGCTGGCGTCGATGTCAACGTGGATCTTCTGGGCGCGCTTGCCGAACTTCTCAGGGTTCAGGGCTACTCTGTCGCTGAAACGGGCGCCGAGAGCGATCAGCAGATCGGCTCTGTCCATGGCCTTGTTGGCGGCGATTGTTCCGTGCATTCCGCCCATGCCCAGGGAGCGAGGGTTGTCGTATCCGACGCAGCCTGCTGACATGAGAGTGTACGCTGCAGGACAGTCTGCCTTTTCCATTAATTCGTTCAGCTCTTCTGCCGCTTCACAGGAAGCTACGCCTCCGCCGCAGTAGATTACCGGACGCTCCGATACGTTGATCATGTCCGCTACCTGCTGAACCTGTTCCTCTGTAAAGGAAGGGGCAGGGTTTACAGGCAGAGGCTTGCCCGGCTTGTAGTTGATAGTCGCCGCGGTCACGTCCTTTGTGATGTCGACGAGCACCGGACCTTTTCGTCCGCTGTTGGCAATTCTGAAAGCGTTGCGCAGGGCATCTTCCAGATTGTTTATGTTTCTTATAAGATATGTGTGCTTTGTGACAGGGATCGTGATGTTGGAGATGGCAACCTCCTGGAACGCGTCACGTCCGAT
>CADAHK010000103.1 GCA_902787725.1 uncultured Eubacteriales bacterium
TTTTTTCACCGGATACGTATAATAATGATGTAACAGGAAATACAACACAGGAACGATCAAAAGAAAAGACAACCTGAATCAGGATGAATATAAGGAGGCATTGACTATTATGAAGATGAATAAAACATCTGCAATCATTCCTGCAGCACTGCTTGTTCTGAGCCTTGCTGCCTGCGGAACCGCGAATACAAACAAACCTGCCGAGACTCCTGCCGAGGCACAGACCACGGTTGAAGAGGCAGCTGTGGCAGCGACCACAGAGACTGCTGAAACAGCCGCAGCCGAGGCAGGCACGGCAGCAGAGACCGGGAAGACAACTTATACAAACCAGGACTACGTTTTGTCTGTTCCCGACGAGTATAAGGATCTTGTGACGGTCAAGGTGCCCGAGGCGGATGAGAACGGAATCCTGTTTGAAGTATACGAGAACGCTTCCGTAGAGGCTGCGAAAAAACAGGGAGAGACAGACGAGGGCGCCGGATGGCTGTTCAGCATCGGGACAGAGAATGAGCAGAATATCAGGGAGCAGCTCTGCGGCGATATGTCCGGCAGGGATATTTTTGCAAAGACGGAGGGCGGTACGTATTTCGTAAAACATCATCCGACAGATGTCCGCATTGTACGTGAGCAGTATGATAATGTTGAAGAGGATATGAAACAGTGGACCGAACTCAACGAGTGGGGCGAAAAAGCACTGGACACCTTCATCAATGAAAACGAGGGACTGATCCCGGAAAAGCACAGCAATACAGAACTTGACATCTATCTTGCAAGGATTGCATATCACAATGATGTAAACTACAGAATCGCTTCACTGGAAGCCGGTGTGATGGAGCCTGCCGATACAGACCCCATGCCTTATGTCAGCCGCCTCATGAACGGTGTTACATATGAAGTGGCAGATGGTGTTGAGGCTCCTGACGGCGAATATGTTGTGCTTCAGATTCCTGATGACGGGGTTCGATATGATTTCTTCCTGGCAGAGTCCGGACATAATCTTGTCAGGGAAGTCAGGGAAATCGATGGAGAATCTTACGAGACTCTTTACAGAGCTGTATTTACAGACGATACCGCAACCGCAACTGAGATCATGAACGAGTGGTATCACAACCTGGTCGAAAACGGAAGGGTGGTCAGTGAATAAAGCGTTACAAGTCACACTCACACCAAACACTTTGCTGTCTGGTGCGGGGCCGCCCGGATGATCGGGCAGATATAAAAGAATACTGATAAAAAAACAAGCCCGGAGAGCGTGATCCCCGGGCTTGTTTGCAGGATATATTGTTTTAAGGTTTTACAGAGGAATTATTCCGCGACAGGTTTTTTGAGGAAGCCAAGAAGGACGCAGCTGACAATGGTGCCGATGATCAGAGCGACAATGTACATAGGCCAGTTGCCGACAACAGGGAAGACGAAGATGCCGCCGTGAGGAGCCATCAGTGTGCATCCGAACATCATGGAGAGAGCGCCTGCAACGCCGGAGCCGATGATGCAGGAAGGAAGGACACGGCCGGGATCGGAAGCTGCGAAGGGGATAGCACCCTCAGTGATGAATGCGAGACCCATGATGAAGTTGACGGGGCCGGATTCTCTCTCTTCCTTGGTGAACTTGTTCTTGAAGAGGATGGTTGCCAGTGCGATTGCGCAGGGAGGAACCATACCGCCGATCATGACGGCTGCCATGATATCATAGTTGCCTGCTGCGATAGATGCAGTACCGAAGACGTAAGCTGCCTTGTTGAAGGGACCGCCCATGTCGATGGCCATCATGCCGCCCAGGATCAGGCCCAGGACCATCTTACTGCTGCCGCTCATGCTGCTCAGAGCGTTGTTCAGACCGGTGTTGAGGGCACCGATGGGAGGCTCAACAATGAACATCATGATCAGTCCGATGAGCAGGATACCGCACAGAGGATACAGAAGGACGGGAGCGATCTTCTCGATGGACTCGGGAAGGTTGCTGAAGATCTTCTGCAGGAAGAGTACGACGTAACCGGCTACGAAACCTGCGACCAGAGCGCCGAGGAAACCGGACTTGCCGTTTGCTGCGATCATGCCGCCGACGAAACCGACTGCAAGACCGGGTCTGTCAGCAATACTCTCTGCAATGTAACCGGCCAGAACGGGAAGCATGAAGCCGAATGCCACGCCGCCGATGGATTTCAGGGTTGCTGCCACAGGAGTGATGGAACCGAAGTTACCTCTGTCTGCTACAGACAGTGCATTCATGTCGACAAGGAGACCGTCGATCAGGAATGCCAGAGCGATCAGGATACCGCCGCCGACGACGAAGGGAAGCATGTGGGAGACACCGTTCATCAGCTGGACGTAGATCTTATGGCCTGCGCCGCCGGATGCCTTGGCTGTGGAAGCGGAGGCGGCTGCGCCTGCGCCGCCGGTCCATACGGGAACATTGCCGGTCTTTGCGCGGCTGACGAGTTCATCAGCTTTGTTGATACCGTCGGAAACGGGAGCTTCGATGAGCTTCTTGCCGTGGAAACGATCCATGGGGACCTTGGCGTCTGCAGCAACGATGATGCAGTCGGCGTCAGCGATTTCCTTGTCGGTCAGTATATTCTTGGCACCGCCGGATCCTCGGGTCTCAACCTTGACCCAGCAGCCGGCAGCCTTGGCAGCCTTCTCGATGCCCTCTGCTGCCATGTAGGTATGCGCGATACCGGTGGGGCAGGAGGTAACTGCGCAGATGCGGAATGCACCTTCTGCAGCGGCAGGAGCTTCCTCAGCGCCGCCCTCCCAGTTTCTCTGATCCTTGTCATCCGCTGCGTCAATGATGGAAAGGAAAGTGTCAACGTCTTTGGCGTTCTTCAGATCTGTGGAGAACTGCTCGTCCATGAGCAGGCGGGAAAGTTTGCTCAGCACATCCAGGTGAACGTTGTCCTTGGTGTTGGGAGCCGCGATCAGGAAGATCAGGTTGACGGGCTCGCCGTCCAGGGAATCGTACTCAACACCGTCTTTGACGACCATGGCTGCAAGGCCGGGCTTGATGACTGCATCGCATTTGCCGTGAGGGATTGCGAGACCGTCGCCGATGCCGGTGGTGGACTCTTCTTCTCTGCGGTAAACTTCTGCGCGGTAAGCGTCCAGATCCCGGATCTTTTCGCTCTTTGCCATCAGTTCAACCATCTGGTCCAGCGCTTCGTTCTTTTTCTTGGGTGTGCCGTTCAGATCGATACTCCGTCTGTCGAGCAAATCAGTGATACGCATGTATTTCCTCCTTTTACACGTAATTGCTGTGTGTAAATATGACCTTCGTTTTTTCGTTTTCAGTAATACACGAACTGTCCGAAATGTCTCCCCTTATGTTGTAGTTCCGTTCGAGTGTTTTGAGTGTTTTGTCTGCCTTATGCCGCTTTCCGGCCTGCAGCTTATCAGAACGTTTACCCGTCAAGCCGTCCGTAGACATCCATGACTTCTTCTCTGGTCGCCAGCAGATCCGAGAAGGCGCTTGCGCTTCCGGTCGCTACGCCCATGCGGAAAGCATGTTCATAGTCATGCTTCTCTTCCCAGCCTGTCAGGAAACCGGCGACCATGGAATCGCCTGCACCGACTGCATTGACGAGCTGACCCTTGGGAGCGGGAAGCGCGTGGACATCGCCGTTCTCGTCCAGAAGGACTGCGCCCATGCCGGACATGGACACCAGAACATTGGCGGCGCCCATGTCCCGGAGCTTTTTCGCATAGGGAACAACAGATTCCCTTGTCTCGAGCTTCACGCCGAAGATCTCGCCGATTTCGTGATGATTGGGCTTGATCAGGAAGGGGTGATACTGCAGGACGTTGAGGAGGAGATCCTTTGTCGCGTCAACGACAAAACGGATTCCGCGGCCCTGAAGTGCCTCGAGAATGTTGGAGTAGATCGTTCCGGGCATGCTCTCGGGAATACTGCCTGCAAGTACGAGTGTGTCTCCCTCTTTGAGCGTATTGAGTTTTGCCATCAGGGCATCCTGCCCGGCCTGATCAATGACGGGTCCCATGCCGTTGATCTCAGTGCCGTCGACATCCTTCAGCTTGAGATTGATCCTGGAGAAGCCGTTGCCGATGCGGATGAAATCATTTTTCAACCCCATCTCATTCATCCTGCGGATCAGTTCGTCACCGGTGAAACCTGCAACAAATCCGAGTGCTGTGCTGTCAATGCCCAGGTTTCTGAGGACTGTAGTCACATTAATGCCCTTTCCGCCGGCAAGCATCTGCTCGTAGACTGTCCGGTTCGTCTTTCCAAGTTCGAAATTCGGAACAGAAACGATGTAATCCAGCGAAGGATTGAATGTTACTGTGTAGATCATTCGTTGACCTCCTTTCCTTGAGTGACTTTATTATACAATCAAAAACATTCAAAATCAAGCATTAACAATCAAAAAATAACAATATTTTGCTAAAAAACAGGCAAAAACAGTCAATATCAGCCGATAACTTAGAGATAATGCTGTTTTTGCAGAGTTGTTGGAAATATTTCATTCAGAGCCGAAAGATTCCTCGGGATGATAGAGTTTCATAGCGGTCATGCACCAGAATATGTTATGATGAAAACAGCGATGCGAGAGCGCGTAGTTTTCATCATATATGAATAAGTAAAACAGGCGATCGCCACAAGAGTAGAAACAGCGAGTCAAGCGGGCGCAAAGGAGATAAGAGATTCATTTTTTTAACATAAGGAGAGGACAAGAGAATGGAATACAGGATCGAACATGATTCCATGGGTGAGGTAAGAGTACCTGCGGACAAATACTGGGCGGCTCAGACAGAGCGGAGCCGCGGCAACTTT
>CADAHK010000104.1 GCA_902787725.1 uncultured Eubacteriales bacterium
GAGCTGGCAAGTATGAGCTTTGCCATGAGCTTCTCCGGTTTCTGAGCCGGATGCGCCGTGTTCTCAGCCATGGACCAGAACGGCACGGTGATATCATCCCAGAAGTTGGATGGGTGCGTGTCTCTGAATTTGCCGTTTTCAGTCTCCTGCCAGTCCTTCGGTTCCCCTTCATCGCGGTACGGCGCGATTACCCTGCGGCGGATCTTCACATCATCAATGTTGAATTTGTATTCGTCGCTCCTTGTCGCGAACCAGATGTCCTCCATGCTGTTCTTCCAGTTGGACTTCGACCCGCGTCCTTTTTCCCTCTGCCAGGTAATCCTGTTCCTGACAGTGTAGTACTCGCCGAGAAGCTTTCCGATAATCAGGCTGCTTTCCCAGTCGCAGCAAACATAAACCGACCCGTTTTCCTTAAGAACGTGCCTGGTCGCGTCCAGCCACCTGCGGGTGTATTCCTCATACTCCTCGGGCTTCATTTTGCGGAAGCTCTCCCCGGTGTAATCCTTGGTGAGATTGTACGGCGGATCAACTATCATCAGATCGGCGCAGCCCGCAGGAATGTATTCGCAAACATCCAGCATGTCCGCGCAGATGATCGTCCCGCTCAAATCACGGGCCTGATCCTTGACATCGCCGGTTCGCAGGCATCTATCAAGATAGTCTCTGCCTTCATCTATTTCAATATCAATTGTCTTGTTCCTGGATGATTTGTTCATAACGGGTTAATGATATCACAACACGCAGACAAAAAGAAGTGTCACACGAAACACGTGCAACACTTCATCTTCATGGTGCGGCCTACCAGACTTGAACTGGTACGGTCTCCCACACGCCCCTCAAACGTGCGCGTCTGCCAATTCCGCCAAGGCCGCATATTCAATTGGTGCCCTCGCAGGCACTCATTCATTTTAGTGGCAAAGTCCGTGTTTGTCAACACCGAATATCATACTCCCAGACTGTCCATAACCAAGTCCAGCTGCCTGTACATATTCTCAGGTTCACCAGAGTTGTCCACCACAAAATCGGAGCGCTTCGCCTTCTCTTCATCGCTCATCTGACTGCTTATTCTGCCGCGTATTTTCTCCTCGTCGGAGCCGTCTCTGAGGCAAACCCTCTCAATGCGTTTGTCCAGATCAGCTGTAACGAGAATGACCGCGTCGCATCTGTCATTTATCCCGGCTTCAAAGAGCAGCGGCGCGTCCAGAAGGATTCCCCGGACATCTGTCTGCCGAAGCTCGGCTATGCGCTCATCGATGCGCGCTATTATTTCACCGTGAATGAGACGGTTGTACCGCTCCCTGACACTGTTGTCCCCAAAAACATGCTCAGCCATGGCCTTTCTGTCCAGTACGAGACCGTTGCCTGCGCTCCCGGAGCTGCTTACACACCCGAACATCTCCCCTATCTTTTCAAGCAGAGGCTGCCCGTCAGCCGTCAGGTCCCTTCCGATCTGATCGGCGTCAATGCATGCGAAGCCTTCGCTGATGAGGTATTCCGAGGCAGTAGATTTGCCTGATCCTATTCCGCCTGTAATTCCTATGACTATCATTTCAGTTCGTACCAGTTCCTGCCTTCATTCAGGTCCGCTTTGAGCTCTACTGCTAGCTTGTACGCGGATTCCATGTTCTCAACGAGCAGCTTCTCAACAGTTTCCTTCTCATCAGGATAAGTATTTATGACGAGCTCGTCGTGGATCTGAAGAATGAGTTTTGATTTGAGTCCCGCCTTTCTGATGGCGTCGTAGACTCTGATCATCGCGATTTTAATTATATCCGCAGCGCTTCCCTGTATCGGCGAGTTCATCGCGAGTCTTTCGCCGATCTGTCTCACCATGTAGTTCGGCGCGTTGATCTCTTTTATGTAACGCTTCCGGCCGAGCAGCGTAGTGACATACCCTTCCGCCTTTGCAAAGGCAACAGAATCGTCCATGAATTTCTTCACCTGGACATGCTTTTCAAAGTAGGCGTTTATGTAATCTTCAGCCTCTTTTCTGGATATGTCGAGCTCTCCTGAAAGTCCGAAAGCGCTCATGCCGTATATTACACCGAAGTTTACTGCCTTTGCGCGGCTGCGCTCTGCCGGCGTTATCTCAGATTCAGGAATTCCAAGAACATTGGCAGCCGTCGCCCTGTGTATGTCTTCGCCCTTGTTGAACGCGTCGATAAGAGCAGCGTCATCCGCCATGTGCGCCAGGACCCTCAGCTCTATCTGCGAATAGTCGGCGCCAATGAGCAGACACTCGTCTGTTTCAGGCACGAAAGCTTTGCGCAGCTGGCGTCCCAGTTCCTGTCTGATAGGAATGTTCTGCAGGTTAGGCTCCGTGCAGCTGATTCTTCCTGTAGCGGTAACCGTCTGCTGGAAGTGGGCGTGTATTTTGCCGTCCTCGTTAATGAGAGGAATAAGGCCGTCAACATAAGTGCTCTTGAGCTTTGTAAGCGTCCTGTACTCCAGTATTGCCGGTACTATAGGATGATCGTTCTTTATCTTTTCAAGCACTTCCGCGCTCGTGGAATAACCCTTTTTGTTCTTCTTGCCGTGTTTCAGGCCAAGTTTTTCGAAGAGTATGTCGCCCAGCTGCTGTGTGGAGTTGATGTTGAACTCCTCGCCCGCCATTTCGTGTATGCTTCCGGCAAGTCTGTCTATCTCCCCTGCCAGCGTCTCGCCGAATTCCGCCAGGAACTCCCTGTCAGTGCGGAAGCCTTCTTTTTCCATTTCAGCCATTACTTCTATCAGAGGGAGTTCCACATCATAAAGCAGAGTTTCAAGCTTCTGAGCGCTTATCTGAGCCTTCTGAAGCGTCTCCAGGTCGAGAACTGTAGCGCATATATCAAAACCGTAGTCATTGTAAACAGCCAGGCTGTCGGAGAACATGTCAAGCTGGGCGCCGGACGCCGCAACCTCTTTTTCCTCAGGGAGGCTCTCGTGCATATATTCGTTGCTCAGAGCAGGAAGCTCGTAGTTGCTTCTCCCCGAATCGAGAACATACTGGGCTATGGCTGTATCGAACTCAGTGCTGAAGCCGTCCAGACCGAAGACGCTCATAAGCATGTAGTAAGATGTCTTGAGGTCATGTCCGACGAAAGCCGGAGGATTATCCGATGTCATCTCTCTTCCCAGCCAATCACCGAATCCGTCGAGTGCTCCGTCCCGGAAGAAATAATACTTTTCTCCGTTCATGACAGATATGCAGTCTATGTGAGGCGCCGCGATGTGGTTTCCGTCACCGAAGACCTTGATCGCTGTTCTTCCGCTTAAGTGAATGTCACCCAGCTGTTCTTCTGATGATACTGTCAGCTTTTCTATGCTTTCTCTATCGATTTTTTCTTCTGCTTTTGCGTCTTCTACGGAAGTTTCCGCAAATGCTGACTCGTCATCACAGGACTGGTTCACCTTGAGCCTGCTCAGGAACCTGTTGAACTCAAGTTTTTTGTATATCTCAATAAGCCTGTCGTAATCAGGCTCCTTCATGAGGCAGTCCTCCACGCCGATGTCAAGCGGAACCTGTGTCATGATCGTAGCAAGGCGCTTGCTCATCATCGCCTGCTGGGCGTTATCGCGTACTTTGGCCTGAAGGCCTGCAGGTTTAATATCATCAACCGCCGCGATAATGTCCTCAACGCTTCCGAACTGCTGGATGAGCTTCGTCGCTGTCTTGCCGCCGACTCCCGGAATACCCGGAATGTTATCGGACGAATCACCCGCGAGCCCTTTGTAATCTATGAACTGCAGAGGCGTGAACCCGTATGCTTCGCAGAATGAGTCGTGGTCGAATATGTCAAAATCCGACACTCCTCTCTTTGTGTAAACTATCTTTGTATCGTCAGTCGCGAGCTGCAGCTGGTCCTTGTCGCCTGTAAATACAAATGTCTCAAGACCGTGCTCCTCGCTCATCTTCGCCAGAGTGCCGATAATGTCGTCAGCCTCATATCCTTCGAGTTCAACACGCCTTATGTTCATGGCGTCCAGGATATCCTTGAGGATAGGAATTTCCATGGCGAGCTCAGGCGGCATCTTTCTGCGTCCCGCCTTGTATTCGTCGTACTGCTCGTGCCTGAACGTAGGCGCTTTCATGTCAAAAGCGATGGCCATGTATTCAGGTCCGTAGTCCCTGATAATCTTGTCCATCATGTTGATAAAGCCGAATATGCCATGTGTATATATCCCGTCCTTTGTTATCATGGGATTACGCATGGCATAATAAGCTCTGTTTATAAGGCTGTTCCCGTCGATCAGCGCGATTCTTTTCATAAACACACCTTCTGTTTTTCCGTCTGTTATCTATTCGGCCTTTTCTTCAGTTTCCGCTTCTTCAGCAGGTTCCGCCGCTTCCTCAACAGGTTCGGCAGCAGGAACTTCCTCCACCTCAGCAGCATCATCAGTTACATCCGCTGCCTCAAGTGCCGCAACGGCCGCCTGCTCATCCTTGTTCAGCTGGAAGCTCTCAGGCAGAAGCTGCATGAGATTCCTTATCCTGATTTGACCGTCAGCTTTTGTTACAACAGTAATCTCAGGAGCGAACTCGCTCATGAACTGTCTGCAGATGCCGCATGGAAGCGCTTCTTCATCGCCGGCCGATACTGCGATAGCGATGAACGGATTCTCGCCTATGTCATATTCGAGAACACCGTCTGAGATTGCCTTTGCAAAGGCAACGCGCTCAGCGCACAGAGTCGCTCCGTAGGATCCGTTCTCGATGTTCACGCCGGTGTACATCTTGTTCTTCGGAAGCACTGAATCTTCATTCGGCTTTACAAGCAGCGCAGCGCCCACTTGAAGTCCGAGTAAGGCGCGTAGGCGTGCTTTCTCGCGTCCTCCGCAGCATAGTACAGATCCTCGAGTTTCTTCATGTTGACAGCCTTCTTAGGCTTAGGTTCCTTAGGTTCTTTAACTTCGACTGTTTCAGTTTTTTTCTTACCAAACATAGTTAACCTCCAGTATGCATCATCAGGTCAGATTACTTGTAGCACCAGCGGTATACCGCTCCTACGAATATTGAACCGCCTATTATGTTTCCTATGGTTACCGGCAGTAGATTCTTTATAAGAAATCCGAACATTGTCAGCGAGCTTGTATCAAGCCCGAGAAGGCTTACATATGACTCGTTACCCGCCGCTATCATGCCCGCGGGAATGAAATACATGTTGGCCACGCTGTGCTCGAACCCCGAAATTATGAACAGCCCTATGCAGAACCAGATGGCGAATATCTTGCCGATGGTTTCCTGTGATCCCGCCGCCATCCAGACAGCCAGGCATACCAGAAAATTGCAGAATATGCCCAGAACGACTGCTCTGCCGAAGCTGAGGCTGCACTTGCCGACCGCTGTCTTGACGGTCATCGCCCCAAGCAGACCTGCTCCCGAATCCCACAGCCCGCTGTATGCAATGCAGACCACGACAAACAGTGAACCGGCCAGATTGCCGACATAGACTATTCCCCAGTTTCTGAGCATCTGGGAGACTCTGATCTTCTTGTCGAGCGCGCCTATGATCATCAGGCAGTTTCCGGTAAATAACTCCGCGCCGCACATTACGACCATCATCAGGCCGACAGGAAATATGGCGCCCATTACGACCTTGCCTATGCCGAATGTCGCGGGATCAGAAGTCAGATTGAAGGATCCCATCAGTGAGGCCTGCGCGCCAAGAGCTATGAAGGCTCCGGCAAGCATGCCTAAAACGAACAGCTTTCCAAAGCTGCCTGTTGCCTTTGGGACGGACCCGTCCGACTGTTTGATCATAATCTCACGAGGTGTGAGTGCTGTCATGAATAATATCTCCTGATTTAATAAAACAATAATCCCGACATGCCGTCAGGGTTATAATTCACGCCCTAACGAATGTTAGGTGGGTACCCTGCCTCTGCCTTCTGTCTTCCCGTCGGAGCGGGCCTGACATATCTCAGATCGGACTCGGGTTCCCTATGTGATGATGTAGGTTGAATTATAGTTTCCCCAACAAACACTTCAGGATTATTTGCAAAAAACATGTTTTAACTGTCTGCTCTAAAGGCAGCGCTTCCTATAGTTCGACGGTTTCAAGATCAACGCTGCAGTTGTGGTGAACCTTCTGAACGTCGTCGTTATCCTCAAGGAAGTCGATCATCTTCTTGAGCTTCTTCAGATCTTTCTCATCCTTTGGAGCTGCTTCCATTGAAGGAACGTACTCTACCTCGGACTCAACAAACTCATATCCGGCATCTGTCAGCGCTGCGTGAACATCTGTATATGCTGATGGCTCTGTATAGATTACAAAGCTGTCCTCATTTACTTCCATGTCGTCGGCGCCTGCGTCGAGGGCTACCATCATGAGCTCGTCCTCGTCGATTTCATCAGTCTTCTCGATGACTATGACGCCTTTGCGCGCGAACATGTATGATACGCATCCCGGAGTTCCAAGATTTCCGCCGTGCTTGTCGAATGTTGATCTTACAGCTGAAGTTGTTCTGTTCGTGTTGTCAGTCAATGCTTCGACGATGACCGCAACTCCGCCTACCCCGTAACCTTCAAAGCTCAGTTCTGAATAGGATTCTCCCTCCAGTTCTCCTGTTCCCTTCTTGATCGCTCTCTTTATGTTATCGTTAGGCATGCCGATGGCTTTTGCCTTTTCGATGGCAACTCTCAAAGTCGCGTTGTACTCAGGATCTCCTCCGGCCTTGGCAGCTACGATAATCTGTCTGCCGTACTTAGTGAACATTGCCGAACGCTTTGAATCCTGCGCTGCTTTTCTACCTGCTATTGTTCCGTGTCTTCCCATAAAGACGCCTCCTTAAATGTGTTATTTCTCTGCTCTTATTCTATCCCCTATCCTGTGTATCTGCAAGTTCTTTCGCCTCATTCATCTTCCTGCGCAGATTTCTGTGAGCCGTAGTCATCATCAGCTTGATTCTGTTCAGCTGGTTTACATGTGACGCGCCCGGGTCGAAATCTATCGCGACTATGTTGGCGTCAGGGCTGAACTTGCGCATGGCCTTCATCATGCCTTTGCCTGTTACATGGTTAGGCAGACATGCGAACGGCTGCAGACAAGCGATGTTTTCCACGCCGTTTTCGATGAGCTCTACCATCTCGCCTGTGAGGAGCCACCCCTCGCCGCACTGGTTGCCCAGTGAGATTACCTGCTGGGCTGATCTTGCGGTCTCCTCGATGTGAGCAGGCTCCTTGAAGCGCTTGGATTCTCTGAGCGCCACTCTGGCAGGCTTTCTTATCTTCTCGAGAATAGCTATCGCTGCGTTGTTTCCCTTCATCTGCATGTAGGTGCCCGAAAGGTGCTGGTAGTTGAAGTTCTTGTTGTACATTCCGTAGAGGATGAAGTCGAGAAGATCGAGAACGACAGCTTCGCCGCCTTCTTCCTCAATTACGCCTACGATATCGTTGTTCGCAGTAGGATGATACTTGACCAGTATTTCTCCTACTACACCGACCTTCGGCTTCTTTATGTCGCGCAAAGGCAGTTCGTCAAAATCCATGCATATGCCTTTGCAGTTGCGCTTGAACTCGTTCCAGTTGCCGTTCCTGCAGTTCTCCATTGCGATCTTGTTCCACTTCTCATAGAGCGCGTTGGCGCTGCCCTTTTCAACTTCGTACGGACGTGTTGAATAGAGAACTCTCATGAACAGGTCGCCGTAGACGACTGCCATCATTCCCTTCTTGATCAGATTCCAGTCCATGAGATTGAATCCCGGATTCTTCTCAAGTCCGGCCATGTTGACCGAGATGACAGGAATCTGCGGCATGTCCAGATCTCTGAGAGCCTTTCTCAGCAGGGATACGTAGTTTGAAGCTCTGCACTGTCCTCCTGTCTGTGACATGAATATGGCAGTGTGATTCGGATCGTATTCACCTGACTTGAGTGCGGCTATGGTCTGTCCCAGGGTTACTATCGTCGGATAGCACGCGTCGTTGTTGACGTATTTAAGTCCTTCATCAACAGCGTGTACGCTTACAGGCGGAAGCTGCTTGGCGTTGTAACCGCAGGACTTCATCATTGCCTCGACGAGATTCCAGTGAATCGGCGACATCTGAGGCATCATTATCGTGTAGTTATCTTCCTTCATCTCCTTTGTAAAGAATGCTCTTTCGTAAGGAGTGTTGTCAGGCTTCGCCTTGACCTCGTTCTTTTCACGCTCTGTCATGGCAGCCCGGAGGGATCTGATTCTGATCTTGGCCGCGCCGAGATTGGATCCTTCGTCTATCTTCAGAACTGTATAAAGCTTGTTGTTCTTGTGGCATATCTCCTGAACCTGGTCCGTCGTTACCGCGTCCAGACCGCATCCGAAGGAGTTGAGCTGTATCAGTTCTATGTCGTTTCTCGTTCCCGCGAAAATCGCCGCTCTGTACATGCGTGAGTGGTACATCATCTTGTCGAGTCCGTGATTGATCTCAGGGTCGACATGGTACGGTCTTCCCGCGAGTATTATGCACTTGATGTCATTGTCCTCAGCGTACTTGAGCGCGTCCTCGCCCGCCTGCTTCATGTCCTTGTGGAACTGCTCGTCCTCGCGGCGCGCGGCTCTGACAGCGTGGCGTATCTCCTGCTTGCTGATGCCTTTGTCCGAAAGTACGTCCGCAAGTTCGTCAATGAGATACTTGTCATTGTCGTACGGCAGGAACGGATGCATGAAATCTATTCCATTGTCCGCGATGATCTCATCCATGTTGTTGGCGATAACCTCAGGGTAAGTCGCAACGATCGGACAGTTGTAGTGGTTAGGCTGCTTTGGATCCTCCACGCGTTCATAGTTGATGCTCGGATAGAAGATGAACCTGAGTCCCTGCTCAGCCAGCCATTTAACGTGTCCGTGAACTATCTTGGCCGGATAGCACGCCGTATCCGATGAAATGGTGTCCATGCCCATCTCATAGATGGATTTCTTCGACTGCGGCGACAGTATCACTCTGTATCCCAGATGCGTCCAGAAGGTGAACCAGAACGGATAGTTCTCGTACATGTTAAGCACTCTCGGTATGCCAACCTCGCCTCTCGGAGCGTCTTCAATGTCGAGAGGTTCGTATCTGAACAGTCTTCTGAACTTGTATTCATAGAGATTAGGCAGTTCGCTGTGGCTTGTTTCAGTCTTGCCCTCTCCCTTTTCGCATCTGTTTCCTGTGATCAGACGGGTTCCGTCCGCGAACTTGTTTATGGTGAGCAGACAGTTGTTCTCACATCTTCTGCATCTTGTCGTCGAAGTCTCAACGTCAAAGTTCTCAAGCTCATCTGGCTTGAGCAGGCTTGATTCTCCGCCCTTGTAGTTGTCACGGGCAATGAGCGCAGCGCCAAAGGCTCCCATGAGACCTGAGATGTCCGGGCGCACTACGTCCTTGTCCAGAATCTTTTCGATAGATCTCAGAACAGCGTCGTTGAGGAATGTTCCGCCCTGAACGACGACCTTTTCTCCCGCGTCTTCAGGATTCCTGAGCTTGATTACCTTGTAGAGAGCGTTCTTTATGACTGAATATGAAAGGCCCGCAGAGATATCCCCGATGGTCGCGCCTTCCTTCTGGGCCTGCTTGACCTTTGAATTCATGAACACGGTGCATCTGGTTCCCAGATCTACAGGTCCCTCCGCGAAGAGAGCCTCCTGCGCAAAGTCAGGAACGCTCATCTGCACCGACTTGGCGTATGTCTCAATGAATGAACCGCATCCTGAAGAGCACGCCTCGTTGAGCATGATGTCATAGATCGCGTTGTCCTTGATCTTCATGCACTTCATGTCCTGACCGCCGATATCGAGAATGAACTCGACGCCCGGCAGGAACTCCTCAGCGCCTTTGTAGTGAGCCATGGTCTCTATTTCGCCCATGTCGCACTTGAACGCAGCCTTGATTAGATTCTCACCGTATCCTGTAACGGCTGTGCCGCCGATGTAGCATCCTTCAGGCATCTTCTCATATACGTCCTTGAGCATTTCAATGATAGGCGCGATCGGCTTGCCGCGGTTGCTCCTGTAGAACGTGTAAAGGACATTCTTATCATCATCTATTACGATGGATTTCGTTGTTGTTGAACCTGCGTCGATTCCAAGGAACAGTCTGCCTTTTGCTTCAGAGAATGGCTTGCGTCTGACTTTCGCCCTGTCGTGACGCTCCTTGAACTCGTCGAACTCCTGCTGGTTTCTGAAGAGCGGTTCTATGCGCGCAGTATCGCTGAGCTCACTCTGGTCAGCGTTCTGCAGCCTTATCATGATGTCGCCCAGACTCGTCTCTTCCTTCTCCTCAGCGAGAAGCGCGGCGCCGACTGCAACAAAGAGCTTGCCGTCTTCAGGTATGATCACTTCCTCAGGCTTCAGATTCAGCGTATCGATGAATCTGGCCCTGAGTTCCGGAAGGAAGCTCAAAGGGCCGCCCAGGAATGCTACTTTGCCCTTTATAGGATGTCCGCACGCAAGACCTGAAATAGTCTGATCGACTACAGCCTGGAATATTGACGCAGCCAGATTCTCGATTCTGGCACCGTCGTTGATCAGCGGCTGTATGTCTGTCTTTGCAAAAACCCCGCACCTGGCGGCTATCGGATAAATCAGAGTATGATTTTTTGACGCTTCGTTGAGACCGTCAGCGTCTGTGTTCAGAAGAACAGCCATCTGGTCGATGAACGCGCCTGTACCTCCGGCACAAGTTCCGTTCATCCTCTGTTCGATAGTCTGTCCATAGAAAGTAATCTTGGCGTCCTCACCGCCGAGTTCAATTGCCGTGTCCGTCTCAGGAATAAGAGTTTGCACAGCTTTGCTGCAGGATATTACCTCCTGCTCAAACGGAACCTTTATCAGCTTCGCGATGCTGAGGCCGCCTGAGCCTGTAATTACAGCCTGAATAGTCTTGTCTCCGAACTCCTCGTGCGCCTCTTTTATGAGTTCCTGCACCTTGAGGAATGCGTTAGACATGTGTCTTTCATATCTGCTGTAAATAATATTGTTGTCATCGTCAAGAAAAACAAGTTTGACTGTCGTTGACCCTACGTCAATACCTAATCTCATATTTTCCCGTCCTGTAAAATATTCTACATATATATGCAATTAACTTGGTTTCAAAAAACTAATGTATATTATACTCTAAATGACGTCGCATGCAACAACATAAATGTGAATGATTTTGCAAAAAAGCATTAGATAAAATATAATGAATTTCATGAAGAGCACTATTACAAAAACAACCTATCGGGCAATATACAAGCTTCTGGACC
>CADAHK010000105.1 GCA_902787725.1 uncultured Eubacteriales bacterium
GACGCCGATAAGAATCAGGTGGTGCTCGGAAGGAATGAAGACGTCTTCGCGCCGGGCGCAAAGGCAGTAAACTTCAACTGGATATCCGGCGAAGCGCCGGAGGGAGAAATCCGCTGCCGCGCACGCGTGCGCTACAATCAGAAGGAGCAGTGGGCGACGGTTCGGCCAATCAAATCGAACGGCGAAGGCAGAGGCGACGCGGTCGAGATAATCTTCGACGAGCCTCAGCGCGCCATCACCCCCGGACAGGCTGCCGTCCTCTACGACGGAGACATCGTGCTCGGCGGCGGGACAATCGTGTGATTCGGAAAACAGCATTAAAAAACACGGGAGGATTTCGAATCCTTTCCCAGGGTTCTTTTTTTCTGCTTTAGTTTATTCCACTTTCGTAAATGTCAGCCATATTCCTACATATCCCAGCCTGATGGTGTCGTCCGCCATTATCTTATAGCGTATGCGCGAGTTCTTCTTAAGGCTGGCCCAGCAAACAGGCGGATCAAAATCCTCGCCTTCGCAGCTCAGCTCGAGTATGCCGAGCTTGCCGGTGTCTTTGCCTTCCATCGTCCCGGATATCCCCGGATTTCCGGCGTCCTCATCATAGAGGCTGAACACCCCTCCATTTTCGATAGTCAAGGCGTAGAAGCTGGTGTCCGTATATCCGTCCGAAGCCAAATCGGCGCATTCCCACTGACCGACAAGACGCTCAGGGACCTTTGCCCCGCCGCATCCTGAAAACGCTATTAACATTGTCATCGCCGCTGCCAGAGCGAGCGTTACTGTTAGAATTCTTTTCATTACTAGCCTCCTATCTTCTCGGGATGTTTCAGCAGATACGCGATTATCAGTGCCGATCCCACGGTGATGCACACATAAACTATGGCCGCGATTATTACGGCGTTCGGGCTGAGACTTGCTATTCCCCCGCCGACCACTGCGTATATTATAAGTTCCGGAATTACGGTGATAAAACTTGCAGTCGCGTAAGGAGCGAATTTCACTTTTGAAGCGCCCATGTACATGCTGCCAACGTCGAAGTTTATCACCTTCATCATCCTCAGAAGAATCGTGAAGATGAACGGTTTCCTGTCCTGCAGATGAACGATCGCCTCGACCTTGGGGTGCTTTTCCGCCAGAGTTCCCACAAGATTGCTGCCGAAATAATTGCCCATGAAATATCCTTCGGATATCATGACCATAAGGCCCATGGCGTTGACGAGAACAGCAACCGGCAGGTCGAAGATCAGCCCTGAAGCAGTGTAAAGTATTCCCGAAAAGAAGAACACCGACAGCGTCTTCAGCGCGAACAGCAACAGCAGCACAAAAGCAGCCAGCACCAGATTCGACGGTGTGTAGTTCACTATTGCGTCCGCAGTGATCCTGCTTCTGTTCGCAAATATCACGACCGCCAGAATAAGCCATACGCACAGCGCCCCGTATTTTATTATACTCTGATTTTTACTTTTGTTTTGATCCATCAGTGTACTTGTTAAGTATCCTCGATACAGTCGACTGGTTCACGCCCAGCGCCTCTGCCGTTCTAGCTGTTGTTTTATAGACCTCGTAGGCACGTTTCACGAGCTGTTCCTCAAGCTGATGCTTAGCATCCTTGAGCGGGATTATATCTTCACAGTATACACTGCCCTTGGTTTGATCCTGTTCGTCCCCGCTGTGAATTACATTATATATAGTCTCGCCTTTTATGACCGGACCGTCCGTTATTACATACGCGCTCTCAATCGTCTGATCCAGTTCAATCAGATTGCCCGGCCACGAATATGATGTTAATTTGCCGAGGGCGTCCTTGTTCAAGACTTTATTGGATTTATACTTTTCATTGTATTTGCCTATGTACTGGTTTGCGTGATACGGAATATCAATCACGCGGTCGCGGAGAGGCGGTATCACAATCGGAACAGTGTTCAGCTTGTAGTAAAGCGCCTTCATGAACATTCCCGTTTCGCTTAAGCTCTTGAGATCCATTCCGGTCATGGCTATTATCCTGGCATTGGAGCGGACCTTGCGGTATCCTCCCGCCCTTGTGAATTCGCCTGTATCTATGTATTCAAAGAGCTTCGACTGGATGCTCGGCGGCATGTAACTTATGTTGTTCAGAGCCAGAGTTCCGTCCTTTGCCAGATCCAGCTTGCCCTGGATGATTACCTCCAGCTTCCCCTCTTCGGAATATTTTTCGCGCCCGAAAATCTCCTGTTCCAGGAAATCAGGGTCGGCGCTGATGCAGTTCACCGTTATGAAGTGTTCCTCTCTGCGTTTTCCGAAGTAGTGGATGTATCGGGCTGCCATGTGTTTGCCTGTTCCGAACTCTCCGGAGATGAGAATCGGCATGTCCAGAGACGCAACCATCTCCATTGCGCTCTTGACCTTAATGCTCGCCGGATCGCTGACATCCAGATCGCTGGTCTTCTGCAGCTGCCGCTTCAGCAGGTCTATCTCCTTCTCCTGTTCCTTCAGAGTTTTCACAAGGTCATTAACCGCTTCGATGTCCTGTGAAGTGGTAATGACCATTTGTATGTTATTTTTATCGTCGAATATCGGCACTCCTGTAGCTACTATCTGTCTGCCGTTCTTAACATGCTGGAGCACGCTCATGGTTTTCTTTTCCTTCAGCACATTCAGCGTACTGCTCTCTTCGAAGTAACCGTCATCCATGAGTTCACGGACATTTCGACCCAGAACATTGTCCACATCGAGCTCGTTAATCTGTATCGATGAAGGATTGACAAACAGTACGTTGCCTTTGCCGTCGCTGACAAAGATCTCGACGCCGAGATTCTCTACTATGGTCTTATAGATGTTTTCATCAAGAACATTTTTCATAAGCGCCCTCCTCCCTCAAAGGCGGTCCTGCCTTTGCCTAATATAATTATCGCACTATAATGCAAAAAAACAAGCGCAAATATGCAAAATGGCATATTCGCGCCTGCTTAGGATTGGAGGGGGGTGTTAATTAATCCCCGACATACGGTGTGTTAAACCTTTCTTCAAATGCCTTCGACAGTTCGTCGACGACGGACGGGTGCGCGATGCTTATGAGCGCCCTCGCGCGCTCCCTCAGGGTCTTGCCCTTCATTCTGGCGATTCCGTATTCAGTTATTATGTAGTCAACATCGTAGCGGTTCGTCGTAACAGCGGCGCCGTTGTCGATGTAAGGAACGATCTTTGAAATCACGGTTCCGTCTTTCTTCACTGTGATGGAAGGCATGGCGATGATCGAGATGCCTTTGCCGTCTTCAGCTCTGGAAGCACCGCGGACGAAGTCCACCTGTCCGCCGACGCCCGAGAACTGCTTTGTTCCGATGGACGCCGCGACTACCTGTCCCATGAAGTCCACCTGCAGCGCCGAATTTATCGATACCATTTTATTGTTCTTTGCTATGACCGTCGGGTCGTTGACATAGTCAACGGGACGCAGCATCAGCATAGGATTGCGGTCCGCGAAATCGTAGAGCCTCTTCGTGCCCATCAGGAACGTTACAACTATCTGGCCCTTGTGCAGCGTCTTCTCCGAGCAGTCGATGACTCCCGCCTCTACCAGATCCAGAACACCGTCCGCTATCATCTCCGAATGGATGCCCAGGTGCTTGTGGTTCTTAAGCGAAGCCAGCACGGCGTCAGGAATGGCGCCGATACCAAGCTGCAGCGTTGACCCGTCTTCGATCAGGGACGCGCAGTACTCACCGATTGCCATCTCAACATCGCCTACCGCCGGCGGCTGTGACTCCATAAGCGGCATGTCCATCTCAACGATCGCGTCAAGCTGGCTGACGTGTATGTGCGTGTCGCCGTAAGCGAAAGGCATGTTGCTGTTAACCTGGGCGATTACTGTCTTTGCGGAACGCATCGCCTGGAACGTGTACCCGGACTCAACGCCCAGATTGCAGTATCCCCACTGGTCCGGCGGTGAGACCATGACCAGGCAGACGTCGAAGTTCAGTATGCCTCTTCTCATCCAGATCGGCAGCTCCGAGAAATACACAGGAATAACATCGCCGTTTCCGTGGGCAATGCTGTTTCTTGTGCCTGCTCCGAAGAATATGCCGTCGAATGTAAAGTTGTCCTTGTACTTCGGATTGGTGTACTCTCCCTTGCCCAGCGAAACCATGTGGGTGATGTGTACGCCCCGGTACGCGTCGTGATTTGCGACCATTGCGTCGATCAGACCTTCCGGTTCGCAGATGCAGTGTCCGAATATGACATGATCGTGAGACTTGATCAGTTTTACGGCTTCCTCTGCTGTAGTTAATTTATTCTGATAATCTTCTTTCCAGTTCATTGGGGTTGCCACTGCGTTTGACATTTTGTTTTCCTCCCATCCTCTGATTGTGAATATTCTGATTACTGCTTCCTGTTTTAATGGTAAAGCAAAAGCAGTCCGAAATCTCCACATATCACTGCTTTAGCGCAATAAATAATGCAAAAACGCAAAAGACCCCTTTTTCAGGGGTCTTATTAAGTCGCTTATGTTTTTCCCGCACCGGCTGCTATTTGGCCTGAGGTTTCGGCGTTCCTATTTCAAAATCCGAATCGAGGAAGCCTTCCCTCGCCAGCATGGCCTTGATGACCTCGATGTCCGCCAGAGTGTCTTCGCTCTCACGGTCGTAAATGCTCTCCTCGATATTCTCAAAAGCTTCCGCGCACGTTGCCAGTGTTTCCTTTATCTTGGCGAGCGTTTCAGGTGATCCGTCGCCCTTTCTGAATTTTTC